>NZ_JAUYUD010000080.1 GCF_030692605.1 Lutibacter sp. | reverse complement strand
TAGGGCTATTCCGATGAAGGTATTCCAATACCTCAATCTCTTCATTTTTAAGTGTTATATATCTCATAATGAGATAAATATACGAAAATTATTATATATACGCAATAAAATACGACATTATTTTATTCTTATTACTTATGTTTGAATATTATTTATAAAATTTAGTTGAGATATTAAATAATAATAAAAAATCTGCAATATTTTAATGTTAACCATTTTATTTATGTGCCGCTGAACTCTTTTGCTGAACTTCAAACAATTCACCTCCTTCACATTTAAGCGTTTTAAAAGGAAATTTTAATATTAGGGCATAATCATGAGTAGCCATTAATATGGTTTTGCCACTATCGTGAATTTCTTTCAAAACATTTAAAACCCCCACTGAAGTAACAGGGTCTAAATTTCCAGTAGGCTCATCGGCTAAAATTAAATCTGGATCATTTAATAATGCACGAGCTATACCAACTCTTTGTTGCTCTCCTCCCGATAATTGATATGGCATTTTAAACCCTTTAGTCTCCATACCCACTTTGCCTAAAACTTCATTAACTTTATCTTTCATTAACATCTCGTCTTTCCAACCTGTTGCTTTTAAAACAAAATGCAAATTACTAAAAACGTTTCTATCATTCAAAAGATTAAAATCTTGAAAAACTACACCCAGTTTTCTTCTTAAAAAAGGAATTTCACTCTCTTTTAATTCATTTAAATCGAAACCTACAATAGAACCCTTCCCTTTTTCAAGAGGTAATTCGCCATATAACGTTTTCATTAAACTACTTTTTCCGCTACCAGTTTTTCCAATTAAATATACAAATTCCCCTTTATTTATTAACAAATTAACATCTGATAAAATTAAATTTTCCCTTTGAAATATTTGAGCTCCTTGCAAGGTTAATACAGCTTCTGGCATAGAATAATGTTTTTAGCAAAAATACTTATTTAAATGTAAAGTTTCAACTTAAAACAAACATATCCTTAAATCCTTATATATAAGATTTAACATTTTATTCTTATGAACGCTATATTTCGAATTATTTCTTATATCATTTAACAAGTTATTATAAAATTATTTAGAAAAGAAGGCAATTTCGTCAGATATTTGCGTTATTAGTTAATACATTAAATCCATTCAATTTTAAAAGAAATGAATTTTAAAAAAGTTATTCTTCAGGTTATAGCAATCCTTGTAATACACTCAATATCTGCTCAACAATCTACTATTAATACCCATTATTTAAAAGAATATAATCACGCAGTTTCTCTATATCAGAGCAAAGCCTATATGGCAGCGCAACAACAATTTGACATTTTAAAAAGTCAATTTGATTATTCGTCCGAATTAAAAGCTAATTGTGAATATTATGCTGCTTATTGTGCTATAAAGCTTGAACAACCGAATGCAGATGATTTAATGATCCAATTTGTTGAAAAATATCCAACAAGTACTAAACGAAATGGTGCCTTTTTAGAAGTTGCTGATTATTATTTTAAAATTGGTAAATATGCTTATGCAACTAAATGGTATGCACGAGTTAGTACCCCAAATTTAACCTTTAAACAAGAAGAAGAATTTAATTTTAATTATGCTTACGCACTTTTTGCAACAAAAAATTATGCTAAGGCTAAAAATTATTTTTTACCATTATTAGATTCAGCAGAATATGGCGCAAAGGCTAAATATTATTACGGATATATCGCATATAACCAAGATGATTACGAAACAGCCGATAAATATTTAAGTGAAGTTGTGGAAGATTCTTCCTTTAAAACAGATGTATCTTATTATTTGGCTGATATGAATTTTAAACTTGGAAAGTTCGACAAAGCCTTGGAACATGGTCTTCCTCTTCTTTCAAGCGCCAAAGGACTTGAACATTCAGAAATTTCAAAAATTGTAGGCGAAAGTTATTTCAATTTAAAAAATTATACCAGCGCTATAACTCACCTTAAAAATTACAAAGGAAAAAGAGGGAAATGGAACAATACAGATTACTATTTATTAGGCTATTCTTATTACAAACAAAATGATTTTGAAAATGCAGTTAGTACGTTCAATAAAATTATTGAAGGTTCAAATCATGTAGCTCAGAATGCATATTATCATTTGGGAGAATGTTACTTAAAATTAGACAAAAAGCAAGAAGCATTAAATGCGTTTAAAAATGCTTCTTCAATGAATTTTTCACCAGAGATTCAACAGGATGCTTGGTTAAATTACGCCAAAATAAGTTACGACATTGGTAACCCTTATAAAAGTGTACCCGAAGTATTGAAAGAATTTATTTCGCTGTACCCAAATTCAACCCATAAAAATGAGATAAATGAATTAATTATAAGTAGTTACATAACCTCCAAAGATTATGCTGGAGCGTTAGACTATTTGAAAAATAAAAAAACTGCAAAAGAAAAAAAATTATATCAAATGGCAGCATTTTTTAGAGGTGTTGAACTTTTTAACGACGGAGATTTTTCTGCTGCAAAACAATCATTTGAAAATTCAATTTCAGAACCTACTGATCCAAAATTAACCGCTCGTGCAACATTTTGGAAAGGAGAATCTAATTACAGATTGAATAATTTTAGCGCATCTCTTTTCGATTTTGAATCTTTTGAAAAACTATCAATTTCATCTTCAACACCAGAATATGAAAACTTATATTACAACCTTGGGTATGCTAATTACAAAAAATTAGATTATAGCTCGGCTATTGATTCATTCAAAAAATTTATAAACAAAAATTCGCAAGACAAATTAAAAATAAATGATGCGTATTTAAGAGTTGGGGATGCTTATTTTGTTTCTCGAAAATATAATGACGCCATTACATATTATACCAAAGTAATTGAAAGAAATGGGGCAGATTCGGATTATGCACATTTTCAAAAAGCTATTAGTTATGGTCTAACAAACAACGAAACGGCGAAAATTAAAGAACTTAATTCCTTTATAAAAACGTTTCAAAGATCGGCTTATAAAGACGATGCTCTTTATATTTTAGGCGATACTTATTTTAAAAAGAATGATCATAGATTGGCTCTCGAAAATTTTGATCAATTAATTACATCATATCCAAAAAGCACGTTGGTTTCTAAATCTATGCTTAAAAAGGGATTAATTTATTACAATACTGATAAAAATGAACAAGCCATAGCAACCTTTAAAAGTATTGTTTCAAAATATCCAAACACTGCCGAATCTAAACAAGCGGTTAAAAACACACGTCAAATTTATGTAGATTTAGGTCGTGTAGATGAATATGCCACTTGGGTTAAAGGAATTAATTTTGTTAATGTATCAGATGCTGAATTAGATAACGACACTTATGAATCTGCCGAAAAACAATTCTTACAAGGCAACCACAGCAAAGCAATTACAGGCTTCCAAAAATATTTGCAAAGTTTTCCAAACGGTATACACAAATTAAAGGCTCATTTTTACGCAGCACAATCCTTATTTTCTCAAAATAATTTAGCTGAAGCCATCTTACATTATACTAGCGTGGTTAAAGAAGAATCAAATGAGTTTAGTGAAATTTCATTATCGCAATTGGCACTCATATATTTAAAAAATAATGATTGGAAAAATGCTATTCCAATTTTAGAACGATTGGAAAAAGAATCTAATTCTTCTCAAAATACGACATTTGCTCAATCTAATTTAATGAAAGGATATTATGAAGCTAAAAATTATGATCAAGCTGTTAATTACGCCGAAATTGTTTTACAAAATGCAAAATTAGAAACTCGCATAAAATCTGATGCTCATTTAATAATTGCACGTTCGGCAATTAAAACTTCAAATTTATCAAAAGCTCGCGCTGCATATAAAGAAGTTGAAAAAATTGCATCCGGTGAAGTAAAAGCAGAATCCCTTTATTACAAGGCGTTTTTTGAAAATAGTAATGGTAATTATGAAGTTTCTAACCAAATAGTTCAACAAATTGCGGCTGACTTTGGAGCCTACAAATATTGGGCTGCAAAAGGGTTAGTTGTAATGGCTAAAAATCATCATCAATTGAAAGATGCATTTCAGGCAACGTACATTCTAGAAAGTGTAATTACTAATTTTTCGCAGTTTTCTGAAGTTGTTGAAGAAGCTAAAACAGAATTAAAGGCTATTAAAACAGAACAAGCCAAAACCAACGAATCAATAAAAAACTAATAATTCATAAAAAATCCTTTTTAATAAGGGTTTGGATTGGAAATAAACGAATAAACATAAAAACATGCAAAAGTTTCTTATAACTTCTATTTTACTTTTATCGGGTGTTTTAACCTTTTCACAAGTTAAAAAAGACACCTTAAAAACTGAAGAAATCATTGTTGAAAAACCTTATACACCAACTATTTCAGATGCTTTTAAAATAACGTCTAACCCTACCACAGATAATGCCACTGCATCTTCCAAAGAAAAAGTATCCTATACTATATTTTCTGTTCCTGTTGCATCAACATTTTCACCTGTAAAAGGAACAGCCCAAAATATTGCTCGTGAACCTAAAGACCGTCTTTTTAAAAATTACATTTTAGCAGGTTTTGGTAATTATACAAGTCCGATTTTTGAGGCTTTCTTGCGTTCAGGAAAACCTCGTTCTAATGATTTTGGGGTTTTTATCAATCACTACTCATCGCAAGGTGGTATTAAAGATTTACAATTAGATGATAACTTTTCTGATACCCGTATTGATGCGTATTACAAACAATTTGCAAAGTACAATACCTGGCAAATAAATGCTGGTTTTCAAAGGCAAATTCAAAATTATTATGGAGTTCCATCTTCTATTATTTTTAATAATGCAGTTATTGATGCTATGAATGAAAAGCAGATTTATTCTAAATTTTATGCTGGTGGAAAAATTGAAATGGAAAACTCTTTTTTTCAGGGTGCAACAGCTGAACTTGTAACTTTTAACGATGATTATGGAAGCAATGAAATTAGATTAGTTGCAAAACCAAAATTTGAATTCCCAATTTCGACAGAGCTTATAAACGGAGAATTTATGGTGGATATTCTTACAGGGCAATTTGATGAAAATTACTTAGCGACAGATCAAATAAACTACAGTTTCTTGAATCTTGGTTTTAATCCAAATTTTGAAGTTCTTCGAGAAAATTTTACACTTAATTTAGGAGCTAAATTAATATATGCAAATGATCTCGAACATCAAACGAATAAATTTTATGCCTATCCAAATGTTCATACATCCCTTAAAATTGTGGATGATATTTTTATTATGATAGCAGGTGTTGAAGGTGATTTAAAACAAAATTCCTATGCCAATTTTGCATCTGAAAACTTATTTGTTTCACCAACTTTAAATATACAGCTAACTAATTTAAAATACCAAGCGTATGTTGGTGCAAAAGGAAAATTAGCCTCCAATTTTAGTTATCACTTAAAAGTTAATTATGCCCAAGAAGAAAACAAACCACTTTTTGTACAAAATCAGACTAAAACTGATGGAACTATTCCAGTTTTAAAAGGGTATGCTGCTGGGAACTCTTTTGGAGTTGTTTATGATACTGTCACTAATTTAGGATTTTATGGAGAGTTAAATTTTAATGTTTCTAAAGAATTTAATTTAACAGGAGCTATAAATTACAATAATTACGACACTTCAAATGAATTAGAAGCATGGAATTTACCAAATTTAACTGCAACTATTTCAGCTGATTATGAGACAAAAAAATGGTTTTCAGGAGCTAAATTATATTTTAACAGCTCAACCAAAGACTTTATTATCCCGTTTGGATTAACAGAAAATTCAGGATTTATTACAACAAATGATGCTTTTATTGACCTAAATTTAAATGTAGGGTATCATTTCTCTGATAGATTAATGGCATTTGCAAAAATGAATAATGCGTTAGGAACTTCTTATAAAAAATATGTGAATTATAAAGTTCAATCTGCACAAATTTTTGCGGGTATCACCTATAAATTTGATTTGTAACATTATGAAATCTTAATTTCAACTTTTTTATGTAGTTTTAGCTTTCATAAAATTATATAAATTTGAAACATTTTATCACTACCATTAGTTTTTCTTTTTTGGCAATTTTGTCCGAAAAATCAATTAGTCAAAATCTTGTTTTAAGTCAGGTACAAAAGACAGACTCCACAACTATAAAACAATTATTCAATACAGCTTTGTCAAATGGTAAAAGTTATGAATGGTTGGATCACCTTTCAAACAAAATTGGAGGCAGATTATCTGGATCACCACAAGCTCAACAAGCTGTTGAGTGGGGAAATAAAATACTCTACGGTCTAAATTTAGATAAAGTGTGGTTACAACCTGTAATGGTTCCGCATTGGGTGCGAGGTAAAAAAGAAGTTGCATATTTTACAGTTGGAAACGATAAATTTGATGTCGCTATCTGCGCATTGGGCGGATCCATTGCAACACCTTTAAATGGAATAACAGGTGAAATTATTGAGGTAAAAAGTTTAAAGGAAGCAGAAGCAAAAGGTTCAGATTTAAAAGGAAAAATCGTTTTTTTCAACGGAGCATTTGATGATACTTACATTCAAACCTTCAAAGCTTATAGCGGCTGTGCAGGGCAGCGATATAGTGGGGCTGAAGTTTGTGGGAAATATGGAGTTTTAGGAGTTATCGTGCGTTCAATGACCCATAGTTTAGATGACTTTCCACATACTGGGGCTATGAGTTACGGCGATTTATCGGAAACTGAGAAAGTACCAACTGCTGCAATAAGCACGTTAGCTGCCAATTTATTAAGTGAAAAATTAAAAGAGCATCCGACTTTAAAATTTTACTTCAAACAAAACTGTCAAACATTACCAGATGCTCCCTCTTTTAATGTAATTGGAGAACTAAAAGGAAGTGAATTTCCAGAAAAATATATTACTGTTGGTGGCCATTTAGACTCTTGGGATATTGGCGATGGGGCACATGATGATGGCGCAGGAGTTGTGCAATCTATTGAAGTACTTCGCTTATTTAAATTAAATGGTATAAAACCAAAACATACGATAAGAGTCGTTTTATTTATGAATGAAGAAAATGGCTTACAAGGAGGAAGAAAATATGCTGAAGAAGCAAAACTGAATAATGAAAATCATATTGCTGCGTTAGAATCTGATTCCGGTGGATTTACGCCTAGAGGTTTTACATTCGACAGTAAAAAAAATCATGATTTATTTATGAGTTGGAAACCATTGCTCTCACCTTACGGATTACACGAAATACAACCAGGTGGAAGCGGCGCAGATATTGGTCCGTTAAAATCTGATACTATTTCATTATTTGGTTATAGACCAGATTCCCAACGCTATTTTGATTATCATCATGCGGCAACAGACACTTTTGATAAAGTAAATAAACGCGAACTAGAATTAGGAGCTGCTTCTATGGCTTCTTTAATTTATTTATTAGATAAATATCTTCCTTAAAAAAACTTAATTAAAATGAAAAATATAGTTACAGCACTTATTATTACCCTCTTATTTTCTTGCAAATCAAAGGAAAACGTTGATACATTGGTTATAAATGCAAAAGTTTATACTGTAAATGATCAATTTGATATTACTGATGCATTTGCCATTAAAAATGGAAAAATAATAGCCGTTGGAACCTCCGAAGAAATGCAATCAGCTTATAAATCTTCTCATGTAATTGACGCCGAAGGAAAAACAATTTTACCAGGTTTTATAGATGCACATTGTCATTTTTTTGGTTTAGGATTGCAACAACAAAAAGTAGATTTAAGTGGTACAACCAGTTTTGATGAAGTAATACAACGCATTGTAGATTTTCAAAAAGAAAAAAATGTACCCTATATTACAGGTCGCGGTTGGGATCAAAACGATTGGGAAGTAAAGGAGTTTCCAACAAAAGAAAAATTAGATAAATTATTTCCAAATACACCAATAGCTGTTTCACGAATTGATGGTCACGCCTTATTGGTAAATCAGGCTGCAATAGATTTGGCAGGAGTTACTATAAATACAAATGCTGAAGGTGGTTTTATACTTCAAAAAAATGGAAAACTTACAGGTATTTTTATAGATGGCCCAATGGAACTTATTGAAGATAATATTCCACAACCTTCCACAAAAGAACAAATTCAAGCATTAAAAGATGCAGAAAAAATTTGTTTTGAATTAGGTTTAACAACAGTTGATGACGCAGGTTTATCCAAAGAAACAATCGAATTAATTGACAGTTTACAAAAAACTGGAGATTTAAAAATGAGAATTTATGCTATGGTTTCAGTTAGCGATGAAAGCATTGATTACTATACGAAAAAAGGAATTTTAAAAACTGACAGGTTAAATGTGAGCTCCTTTAAAGTATATGCTGATGGAGCTTTGGGATCTCGAGGAGCCGCAATGAAAAAATCGTACAGCGATCAACTCAATCACTTTGGAGCAATGGTAACGCCACTTGAAAAATTAAAAAGTTATGCAGAAAAAATTGCTGCTTCAAATTTTCAAATGAACACACATGCTATTGGCGATGCTGCTAATTATGTAATGTTAAAAACATATATAGATGTTTTAAAGGATAAAAAAGACAGACGCTGGAGAATTGAACATGCACAAATTATTGATAAGCTAGATTTTCAATATTTCAATAATATTTTACCTTCGGTGCAACCAACCCATGCGACTTCAGATATGTATTGGGCAGAAGACAGAATTGGATCAGAAAGAATTAAAGGTGCTTATGCTTTTAAGGACTTATTAAGCACCTATGGTAAAATTGCTTTAGGAACCGATTTTCCTGTAGAACAAGTGAGTCCGTTTTTAACTTTTTATGCTGCTGTTGTTCGAAAAGATTTAAATAATTATCCCGAAAACGGATTTCAAATGGAAAATGCATTAACAAGGGAAGAAACGTTAAGAGGAATGACCATATGGGCTGCATATTCTAATTTTGAAGAAAAAGAAAAAGGAAGTATTGAAGTGGGTAAATTTGCTGATTTTATTATTCTAGACCAAAATATTATGGAAATTGAACCCTCTAAAATTCCTTTAATTAAAGTATTGAAAACATATTTAAATGGTGAGAAAGTTAAATAATAAGTTAACTTTTCGATTTGTATTTTTTGGCTGAAGTAATCAATTTTTCTGACAAATTATACAACCATTTCAATTGTTCAGAAACTAATACTGTTTCCTTCAATTTTAATCCGATAGAAGCTGTTAACTCAACTCCACTTTCTAATTCAATATCTCTTTTTTTTGAAAGTTTTGAAAAGCTATTATCGTAAGAATTTTCAGCTTCCTGTACTGTAATCATAGAACTTTTATGTTGTTGGTCGTTTCCTTCCAAAATACTGATAACTACGTTAAGATTAGAACATATATTTTCAATAAAGACATCAAATTCTATTGGTGCATTCGATGTTTTATTATTTCTAATATAAGTACCTAACGAGGTTAGTGAAGACAAAAAGGTATTGCTAAAAACGGTTATTTCATAAATTGTAGAAAGCTCAGTTTGTTTCGATTTAGGATCTTGATTCAACCGCTGAAATGCCGCATTTAAATCTCCTACCTTTAAAAAAGCATCTTTTCTACTCAATTTATAACTTGTAGTTATTTCTCCCTTGTTACGATAAAAAGTGGCAATTTCCTTTAAAAATTTTTGATTGGATTTGATGGCTTTTAAAAAATAACTCTGCATACTTTGAACCTGCCAAGATGGCCATAAAAAATACATTGCTAAAAATGATAATGTTGCACCAATTAAGGTGTCTATAACCCTAAATTTTATCAATTCTAAAATATTAGGTTCAACCATGGCATATATAAAAACAACATTAAGAGTTATAAAAATTGCAGCATTTCTATAATTTAATTGAATAAATGAAAATGCAAGAGGCAAGGATATTACTGCAATTACGCCATAAATTACAGTATTTTGTGTACTTAAAATTACAACCGAAGCAATTAAAGCTCCAATTACGGTACCTATTACTCTTTGGATGGATCGCTCTTTTGTTAACCCAAAACTAGGTCTCATTATTACAACAATAGTAATTAATATCCAATACGGATTTTGCATAGAAAATAAGGTTCCAACTACAAAACCAATAACTACAATAACTGCCAACCGCAATGAATGTTTAAAAATGGGCGAATCAAAACTTAAATTTTCTATAAATTTTTTAAAATCATAATCCTGAGTCGTTATAAATCGATTCGCTTCTTTTTCGCTTAAAATAGTCTCATTATTAGTGTAATTATTCAAAATGCGTTCCATGGAAATAATATTTTGGACTTGCTTTTCTTGATAATTTTTAAGGTTTAACAACATAATAGTTCCAATTCTTGCTTTAGGCAAACCAATCGAATTTTTATAACTATCAATCGCATTGTCAATGTTCAGCAATAAAGTGGTGAATAATTTATTTTCTTGTAATTTTTCTTCCTTTCTTATAACTTTTGAAATATGAATTAATTGATTTGCCATTGCTTCAATTAAATCTCTAAAAAGAAATACCTTTTCTTTATGATTTATAAAAACTTTATCAAATTTAACATAGTCTACCGAATTGGAAATTGCGAGTTCTAAAATATCAACCAGTTGAGAGAATAGTAATTGTTGTCTTCTTGTTTTATTTGAAAACCCCGATTTACTTCTTGTAGTTAAAATAATTTCACGTATAGTTTCATGCTGTTCGTTAATCTCAATTTGCAAATCGAATAACTTTTTTAAAAGTTCTTTTCTGTTAATAGAAGAAACAATCAATTGAGCACGAATTTTTAAATATGATGCAGTTTTCTCAATGGTTTTAATAAACAATTGCTCTGTTTGAATTTTTGGAAATAAAATAGTTTTTATATAAGTGAGAGCCAAATACCAGAATCCACCCAGACCAATTAATAAGGAATGTTTAAACAAATTTACTTCGGTATAATCATTTACAAAACTTAAAACGATTGCCATCAAGCCCACAAATGATATTAATGAAGCTCTAAAACCAAAAACTGAAATATAAGAAACAAAAAACACAAAAATTCCTAATAAGGGTAATAAAATCCATAAAATTCCAGCAATAGCGCCAAAAAGATACGTTAAACTAAAAGATAATATGGCTGCTATAAAAATTCCATAAAAAACGTGTTTATTACTACCTGGAACATCGGTTGGAGAACAAAACAATACACCTAAAGCCATGCTAAAACCAATGTGAATATCATTTAAATAATACCCACTTAAAAATACAGGTACAAGCATTGCTGTAGTAATAACAATACTTTTTAAAAAATCTAAACTTTTAAAAAATCTTTTTATTGATTCTAACATAAAATTATAAGTAACTGGCAAATTTACGTCCTATTTCTTAATGGCTTGGAACAAATACAGCTAAAATTTAAAGTTAAAAGAATTAAACAATGAGATGACTAACTATAAAAGTAAGACCCCAAATTCAACAATGTTAAATTTGGGGTCTTGCGACTTAAATTAGGTTTTAAATTATTTATGAGAACCGTCACAAAATGGACCGTTTTTAGTTTCTTTACAGGTACACAAATGTTTAGATTCTGTTTGCTTAGCTTCAAATACTTGGGGGCTCATACCTTGTCCTTTGTGTTTTCCATCACAAAATGGTTGGCTCTCAGACAAGCCACATGTACACCAGGCATATTTCTTTCCTTCTTCCAATTCAATTTTAATAGGAGCATTTCCAGCCCTTTTTGGTAATTCCATAAATTTATTTTTTTAGTTTGGTTTTAAAGATATTACTCTAAAATTTCATTTACAAATTAAATGATAATTAAGTTATGTAGTACCTATATTTTTTGATTAATTTGAATTATCCTATATTCGCAAACTAAAAAAACAATTTTATGAAATCATTTGTATCTCTACTTCTAATAATCCTTTTTGTTTCTTGCAATAATAACGAATCTAATAGCAATCCTCAAACAGAAGCTGACATTATTAAGTACATAAAAGACCATAATTTAACTGCACAAAAAAGCAGTACTGGTTTGTATTATGTGATTAATAAGCAAGGAGAAGGTGCAAAACCGTCTAGTAATTCTAATGTTACTGTAAGTTACAAAGGGTACTTCATAAATGGAACTGTTTTTGATCAAAGTAATGCAGCTGGTATTTCATTTAATTTGCAACAAGTTATAAAAGGTTGGACAGAAGGTATCACCTATTTTAATGAAGGAGGTGAAGGAATGCTACTAATTCCATCACAATTAGGTTATGGTAGTACTGATAGAAATGGAATTCCCGGAGGCTCTGTCTTACTATTTGATATAAAATTATTAAAAGTTAATTAAATTCCACGTTTTAATTTAACGAATTTCAGCAATAAATTTATCTATTAATTTTGTGCCATTTCTATTCAAATGGTTTATAAATGCTGAACCTATAATTGCACCTTTTGCAAATTTCGTCGCTTGTTGAAAAGTTTCAGCATTTGAAATTCCAAAACCAATAATTTGAGGGGCTTTTAAATTCATAGATGCAATACGTTCAAAATAAGAATTTTGCGAATCTCCAAAAATATTTTTTGTTCCAGTAACACTAGCAGAACTCACCATATAAATAAATCCCTCTGAAATTTCATCAATAAATTTAATGCGGTCATTTGAAGTTTGAGGTGTAATTAAGAATACATTTACCAAGCCATATTTCTCAAAAATAATTTTGTAATTTTCAGTATATTCTTTAACAGGTAAATCAGGAATAATCAATCCATCAATTCCAATTTCAGTACATTTTTTACAGAAAGCTTCTATGCCATATTGCATTATTGGGTTAAAATATCCCATAATTATCAAAGGAATTGAAACTGTTTTTCGAATATCTTTTAATTGTTCAAATAACACTTTTGTTGTCATTCCATTTTTTAAAGCTGTGGTTGAACTTGCCTGAATTGTTGGCCCATCAGCCAAAGGATCACTAAATGGCAATCCAATTTCAATCATATCAACACCACTTTTTTCTAAATCTTCAATTATGGAAATGGTGTCACTTAATTGAGGGAACCCAGCTGTAAAATAAATAGACAACAGTTTTTTATCTTCTTGTAATTTTTTATTTATTCTGTTCATTTTTTATAGTATTGAGATATTAGTATTGAATATTGAGATATTATAAGTTAGAAGTTAAAAATTAGATTTGAAGTACTCTTAAACTTTTCTCCACTACCCTCTTTGGTTTCCGCCTATCCTCTATTTTCTATCCTCTTTAATCTACTTTACAGTTTAAAATAGTTAATATACGTATCTAAATCTTTATCACCTCTTCCAGACAAATTCAATACCACAACATCATCTTTTTTAAATTTTTTCTTTTCAAAAACAGCTAACGCATGCGAGCTTTCAATGGCAGGAATAATGCCTTCCAACTTACACAATTCCAAACCAGCTTGCATTGCTTCATCATCGGTTACAGCCATAAATTCGGCACGTTTAGATTCACATAGGTGAGCATGTAAAGGGCCAACACCCGGATAATCTAATCCTGCGGAAATAGAATAAGGTTCAGTAATTTGTCCGTCTTTAGTCTGCATTAACAAGGTTTTACTTCCGTGAATAATTCCTTCTTTTCCTAACACGCTTGTCGCAGCACTTTCACCAGAATCGATACCTAAACCTGCTGCTTCAACAGCAATTAATTTTACATTTTCTTCATCTAAATAATGATAAAAAGCTCCAGCAGCATTACTCCCACCGCCAACACAAGCAATTACATAATCTGGATTTTCAGTGCCTTCTTTTTCTTTTAATTGTAACTTAATTTCTTCTGAAATAACCGATTGAAAACGAGCCACCATATCTGGATAAGGATGTGGACCAACAACTGATCCAATGATATAATGCGTATCAACCGGATTGTTAATCCAATCTCTAATTGCCTCATTTGTAGCGTCTTTAAGTGTTCTGCTTCCTGATAAAGCCGGAACAACTGTTGCTCCCAACATTTTCATACGAGCTACATTTGGTGCCTGACGAGCGATATCAATTTCTCCCATATACACAATACATTCCAACCCCATTAAGGCGCAAACCGTGGCAGTTGCAACTCCGTGTTGCCCTGCTCCTGTTTCGGCAATAATTCTGTTTTTTTTCAACCGTTTTGCCATTAAAATTTGCCCAATAGTATTGTTTACTTTATGTGCACCTGTATGGCATAAATCTTCACGTTTTAAGTAAATTTTTGTGTTATATTTTTCCGATAATCGTTTTGCAAAATACAACGGAGTTGGTCGACCAACAAATTCTTTCAACAAGTTTTGAAACTCTATTTGAAAGGAAGGTTCGTACATAATTGTCAAATATTTCTGACGTAATTCTTCTACATTTGGATATAACATTTCTGGAATGTAAGCACCTCCAAACTGACCATAATACCCATTTTCATCTACAAAATAACTCATAATAAGTTGTTTTTAAATTCTTTAATATCACTTATGTTTTTTAAAGCCGGTTCTATTTCAAAACCGCTATTAATGTCTATTCCTGCAAAAGCAATGTGTTTTATTTTTTTTATTTCAAGCACATCGTTCTTTGAAATTCCTCCACTTAATAAAAAAGGCGTTTCACCTTTGTATTTTTGAAGCACTTCCCAATTAAATTTTATACCATTTCCTCCGTATTCCTTTCCTTTTGTGTCGAATAGAAAGTAATCACAACTCTTCTCAAATTGATTTGTACTATTGAAATTAAAATTTTCATCTATTGAGAAGGCTTTAAATATTTCTATTCGATGAGATTCTGAAACAAGTTCAGAACGACGTAAATCCCAACAATATTCAGGTGACTCATTTCCGTGTAACTGAACGCATTCTAATTTATATTCTTCAACTATTCTTAAAACTTCTTCAATGGTTTCATTAACAAAAACACCTACTTTTTTTATTTCTTTTGGAAAATCAACCTTTGGGAAATCGTTTACAAAACGTTTCGATTTTTTATAGAAAATAAAGCCAACAAAATCGGGTTTCAAAGCCAATAAACTTTGAATATTTTCTGAATTACGCATTCCACAAACTTTAATTATCATTTTTATCTTATTTGACTTATAAATTCTTGACAAGCGAATCCTGGATCATCAGTTTTCATAAAATTTTCACCAATTAAAAACCCTTGAAAACCATATTCTTTAAGTCCAGTTATAATCCTTGGGTCGCTAATGCCACTTTCTGAAACTTTTATACAACTATCTGGAATATGACTTGCTAATTCTATGGAATGTTCTAAATCCACTTCAAAAGTTTTTAAGTTACGGTTGTTAATTCCAATAATTTTATTAGTTAAATCAATTTTATCTAACTCCTCTTTGTTATGAACTTCATACAAAACTTCTAAACCTAAATCTTCAGCTAATTTTCCGTAATTTTTCAGTTCTTCCTTAGTTAAACAAGCTGCTATCAGCAAAATAGCATCGGCACCAATTGCCCTAGCTTCCACAATTTGAAATCCATCAACTATAAAATCTTTTCTTAAAATTGGTCTAATATCATTAACCGCTCGAGCCTGCATTATGTCTAAAATGTTTCCTCCAAAATAGTTAGTGTCTGTTAAAATGGATTGTGCAGCAACATTTGCCTCTAAATATCCTATTGTAACATCAACAATAGAAGCTTTATCGTTTATAATGCCCTTCGAAGGTGATTGACGTTTAAATTCTGCAATAATTCCTGTGGAACCTTTTATTGTTAATGCTTCCTTTAATGAAATTGGCGTTCGTTTAAAACCTGGACTTTTAATTAGTTTTTCAATTAAAACTTCCCGTTTTAACAAAGCTACTTCTTGCTTTTTATATGCTATTATATTATCTAAAATGTTCATTTGCCTAACCTATTAATTTCTTTAAACTTTCTTTTGCCTTTAATTCAAACAATGAATTTTTTGCTTCTTCAAATGCAGTTTCAAACAATTTATTGCTGTCAATTATTTTTAAAGCAAAAGCGGCATTTGCCAAAACTACATTATTTTGTGCCTCAGTTCCTTTTCCATCTAAAATTGAAAGAAAAATTGAAGCAGCTTCTTTCACTGAATCACCTCCAAAAATTTCAGATTGTTCTAACCTTTTTAAACCCAAATCTTCTGGTGTAATTAGTTGTTCGTCATTTTTAGTACATAATTTAAATCCACTTGTTAAAGATATCTCATCATAACCATCTATACTGTAGACAATGCCGTAATTTTGAGTTGTCTCTTGTAATAAATAATTATAAACTCTTGCAACCTCTAAATTAAAAACTCCAACTAATTGATTTTGTGGATTACTTGGATTTACTATCGGTCCTAACATATTAAAAAATGTTTTTATACCTAATTCTTTACGAACTGGCCCAACGGCTTTCATAGCTGGATGAAATAATGGTGCATGCAAAAAACAAATATTCGCATTCTCTATTTGAGATTTTAAAATAGATTCATTATTTGTGAATTTATAACCTAGAAATTCTAACATATTTGAAGAACCGCTTACAGATGAAACTCCATAATTTCCATGTTTTGCAACTTTTTGTCCTGTTCCAGCAACAACAAATGATGTTAATGTTGAAATATTAAATGTGTTTTTTCCATCGCCACCTGTTCCACATAAATCGATGGTATTAAAATCTGACAAATCAACTTTTACAGCCAATTCTAATAGAGCTTCTCTAAAACCAGCCAACTCATTTACTGAAATTGGACGCATCATAAAAACTGTTAAAAAAGAAGCCATTTGAGAAGTATTAAACTTTTCCCCAGCAATTTCAATTAAAATGTGCTTTGCTTCTTCCTTTGTTAAGCGTTCTTGCTCAAATAATTTATTTAGTATTGTTTTCATTTTAAATTGGCTTCTATAAAATTCCGAACCATTTTCTCACCTAATGGTGTTAAAATAGACTCAGGATGAAACTGAACGGCACTAATATTATATTTTTTATGTTGTAGCGACATAATATCGCCAAATTCATCAACCGATGTTATTTCTAATTCGTCTGGAAAATCTGCTTTTGTGGCAATCCATGAATGATACCTTCCTGCTTCAAACTTGGATGGAATTCCTTTATAAATGATAGCATCTACATTTGTAACACTCATAGTTGTTGCAACTCCATGAAAAACAACATCTAAATTTTCCAAACTACCGCCAAAGACTTCTGTAATTGCTTGTAAACCTAAACAAACACCAAATATTGGTTTTTTGCTTGCATACGTTTTAATAACTTCTTTTAAAATCCCTGCTTCATCTGGAATACCTGGACCTGGCGAAAGAATAATTAAATCGTATTCATTTATGGCCTCAATTGCAATTTCATCATTTCTAAAAACAGCAGGATATTCACCAGTAATATCTTCAACCATATGAACTAGGTTGTATGTAAATGAATCGTAATTATCTAATATTAAAATTTTCATAAGCCTATCCTAACCTTCCCAAAGTGAAGGAACTTTTTATTTATATTTTCTTGAAAACTTTTCATAAATTATATTTTTTCGGCCAAAATCAACGCTTTTTTCAACGCAGCCAATTTATTATTTACTTCTTGCAACTCTCCTTCTTCGGTTGAATTTATGACAATCCCTGCGCCTGCCTGATAGAAAAGTGTGTTGTTTTTACTTACAAAAGAACGAATGGCAATTGCCAAATTTACTGAATTATCAAGCCCAATAAACCCAACTGCTCCCCCGTAAAATCCACGAGTTTGGTTTTCATACGTATCTATTAACTGCATCGCTTTAAATTTTGGAGCACCAGTTAAAGTTCCCGCAGGAAAAGTATCTCCAACTATTTCAATTGCTTTTCCTTTTGGTTTTCCTTGAACTGTTGAAACCAAATGAATTACATGACTAAAATATTGAACTTCTTTAAAAATCTCAACAGTAACATTACTCGCATGTTTACTTAAATCGTTTCGAGCCAAATCCACCAACATTACATGCTCCGCATTTTCTTTTTTATCATTCGATAATTTTTCGCCCAATAAAATATCTTGTGCCATATCACCAGTACGTCTAAAAGTACCTGCAATTGGATTGATTATGGCTTTTTCTTCATTAATTTTTATTTGAGCCTCAGGTGAAGAACCCATTAATTTAAAACTACCATAATCAAAATAAAACAAATAAGGTGAAGGATTAATAGACCTCAACGCTCTGTAAACATTAAACTCGTCTCCAGAAAATTTTTGTTGAAACTGGCGAGATAGTACCAATTGAAACACATCTCCTCGTTTACAATGTTGTTTTGCTTTTGTTATATTTTCTTTAAATTCGTTATCAGTACAATTCGAAGATTCTTCACCAGTAGCTTCAAATTTATATAAGCCATATGTGCGAGAATTAATCAATGTTTCAATTTCATGAATTCGAGATTCTGAACCTTCTTCAATATTTTCAATAAGTGTTAATTCATCATTAAAATGATTAATTGCTATAATAAATTTGAAAAAACTAAATTGAAAATCGGGAATTTCAGAAGTTGCTTTTTTGGCTTTCAATTTTAGTGTATCAAAATATTGCACTGCATTGTACGAAATATAACCATAAAATCCATTAAATGCTTTTATCGCAGCATCACAATCTACTTCAACAGTTTCTTTATACTGTTCAAATAATTCATAAAAATTAGCTTCAATATTCCTTTTTTCCATCTCCATATTTTTATAATAATATGAAAATTCTGTTGCATGCGCCTTTATGGTTATTATTGGTTCAACACATAAAAAAGTATAACTCTCTTCTTTACTATGGTAATCTGAACTCTCTAATAACAAGCTATTTGGGTATTTATCTCTTATTTTAGAATACATGCCAACTGGCGTAATTGTATCAGATAATTGATGTTTGGTAATTGTTTTAAATTTAAATGTTTTCATTTTGTTGAAATAAAAAAGGACTTATCGCGAAATAAGTCCTTTTAGTTTTATATTGAAATAAAAAAATAGTAGTTCTAGCTCGCTTTTTGTTTAAGAGAGTTCCACCACCAATTTGTATTTGTATTTTTTTTCATTATTGAACGACAAATTTAACCAAGATTTTTAATTGAACAAATTATTCTTATACATTTTATTTCTTTAATTTTGGAAAAACGAATAAAAATGAAAAATATAACGAGGTTTTTTATAATACTTACTCTTTTAGCAACCATTTCAATTGAAGCTCAAGAAAAATTAATTGGAAATAAGGAAGTTATTGTACAGCAACGGCCTGTTTCTAATTTTTCTGTAATAGAGATTATGGACGATTTAGATATTCTATTGTCATACAATGAAAACCAGTCAGTCGCTGTAGAAACAGATTCTAATTTACAAGATGCAATTATAACCGAAGCTGTTAATGGAGTGTTAACTATTAAATTAGGTGCAAAAATTTCTCGTCAAAAGGACCTAGTTATTCATATTTCTGTAAATAAAAACCTAAACGAAATTTTTGCTTACAACAGAGCAACTATAAAATCTAAAAATTTAGTAATTATAGATTCTTTAGCGTTACACGCATTTGATTATTCGAAGTTTGATTTACGTTTAAATTCTAAAACGGTTCATATAAACTCTAAAAAGGCAAGTAATTTAATTTTAGAAATTTTATGTTCCGATGTTTTTATTACATCTGAAGAATCTTCAGATATTAAAGCAACTATAGACACTAAAAGTATTGACATTAAAACTTTAGATAAATCTTCTGTTACTTTAACCGGTTCTTCTGTAAATACCGACATTCAAACCTATGGAGGAAGCACTTTAAAAAGTAAGGATTTTAAATCGAAAAGTGTTGGAATAAAATCTAATAATAACTCTAATGCTTATATTAATGCAACAGAAACGTTACGAATATTTGCTAGAAATTCTTCAGAAATATTTATTTACTCCAACCCAAAAATTACTATTTCAGAGTTTTTCGATAAATCTTCTCTACATAAAAGAGAATAAAAAACCACTTGTAAAAAGTGGTTTAATTTTTTGATTGAAATCAGCAATTAAAAATCTGTATCAGTTTCACTATTTTAATGCAATGAACCTAAATAACGTTCTGCATCTAATGCAGCCATACATCCAGTGCCCGCGGCTGTAACTGCTTGTCTGTACTCTTTGTCTTGCACATCTCCAGCCGCAAAAATTCCTGGTAAATTAGTCTTCGTAGATTTTCCTTTCGTAATTAAATATCCTGTATCGTCCATGTCTAAAATTCCCTTAAATATGTCGGTATTGGGTTTGTGACCTATTGCAATAAATACTCCAGTTACATCTATTACTTCCTTTTCACCTGTTAAATTATTAATTGCTCTAACTCCTTCAACAACTTTATCGCCTAAAACCTCATCAATTTCATTGTTGTATCTAACTTCAATATTAGGAGTATTATCAACTCTATGTTGCATAGCTTTAGAAGCTCTCATATAATCTTTTCTCACCAACAATGTAACTTTATTACAAATATTAGCTAAATATGTTGCTTCCTCTGCAGCTGTATCACCAGCACCAACAACAACTACATCTTGTTTTCTATAAAAAAACCCATCACAAGTTGCACATGCAGAAACGCCACCTCCAATTAAACGTTGTTCACTTTCAATATTTAAATATTTCGCAGTAGCTCCTGTAGAAATAATGATAGTATTTGCCTCAATTACTTTTTCACCGTCAACAATCACTTTATGGATTCCTCCAATTTCTTTGCTAAAATCAACACTGGTAACAACTCCAAATCTAACATCTGTTCCAAATCGTTCTGCTTGGTTTTTAAAATCTTCCATCATTGCGGTTCCATCAGACCCGTTTGGGTATCCAGGAAAATTATCAACTTCAGTGGTCGTGGTTAATTGCCCACCCATTTGCATACCTGTATACATAACAGGCATAAGATCAGCACGTGCTGCATAAATTGCAGCCGTATATCCAGCAGGACCAGAACCAATAATCAAGCATTTTATTCTTTCAATAGAATCAGACATAATATCAATTTTTAATAGTTTTATTTAGCAAATTTAACCCAATTTAACCTAAATAATTACTTTATTTATACAATTTAAAAATACTACTATAAACAAAAAGAATACAACCAAGTTGTTACATATAAAGTCATATTTTAATCTTAATTTTGCTAATTCATTTATACAAAAATGACAACTTCTATTACAACATTAGATCAACTTTCTTCTATTCTTCAACAAGAAAAATCTGTAGTTTTATATTTCTCGACCTTATCTTGTAATGTTGGGGAAGCCCTTCAACCTAAAGTCGAAAAACTTATTGAAAATGAATTTCCCAAATTGAAATTTTACACCATAGATTTAAATTTTGCCTCGGAAGTAGCTGCATCGTTAAATGTATTTGTTGAACCAACAATTTTGGTATATTTTGATAGTAAAGAAACTTTTAGAAAAAGCAGAAATGTTGGAATTGGTGAACTTCTTAATGCCATAGAAAGACCTTATACTTTATTTTTTGATTAATTATTTGTAAAACGGTTTATTAAGATTATATTTGCACTCCGAAATTATTCGGGGTGTAGCGTAGCCCGGTTATCGCGCCTGCTTTGGGAGCAGGAGGTCGCAGGTTCGAATCCTGCCACCCCGACTAAAAGCTTTTTACTTTTTGTAAAAAGTTTTTTTCTTTATGCATTTTTTCATTCGTTCATTTAGAAAAATATATAACCCTTTTTAAGTTTAAAAAAGTCAAGTTTTAATTAGCTAAACATTGTTAAACCAAACTTTTTTAATTAATTTGTGCATATCTTATTATTATTTTCTGATTGTCCGTTTTCTGTCATAACCCTGTAATACCTGCTATTACTAGCCTATCGAATAATTTTTCTTCAAAATATCTTCTGTTAAGCTTATAAACGAACTCATTTAGGTACAATTGAAGATATTTTCCTTTAATTT
>NZ_JAUYUD010000079.1 GCF_030692605.1 Lutibacter sp. | reverse complement strand
AATAAAGCACAAAATGCCAACAATGCATATAAAAAATTGCTTAATCAACTAAATAGAATGATTCTAAAATTTAATTATATTACATTTAAACATCGGAAAATTGCGTTTTCATAATCGCAACTTTTCATATTCTAACCCGTTGGCTAAAATAGCGGATGAAAAAAATAATTGAAAAACTATGAAAAATTTAAACACTTTTTTAAAGGATATCTACTGCGAGGATATTATTTTTCATTATACTAAAACAGCAACAGCTATCGATTATATTCTTTTTAATAATCGACTAAAATTAACTCATATAAAAGCTTCCACGGACCCAATAGAAAAATTTCCTAGATATGGTATTTATAGCTCTTGGTATGGCGACAAAACAAATAGTGACGAAATGCATAAACAGCATTCAGAACAAATAAATAAGATGTTAGAAAATGTCGAAACTCGCATAAAAGATTATGTTCAAGTTTGCTTTTGCAAGAATAAATTACAAACTGCTAATTTTTGGAATTTTTCAATTCAATACGAAGATTTTGGTTTTGCGAAGCCAAGAATGTGGGAGCAATATGGAGACAACTATACTGGTGTTTGTATAGCATTTTCTAAAAAGAAAATCATAGAAAAAAACAATAATTTAGAATTGATAAAAAAAGGCAATTCAGATGTTGAGTATCTTACCTATTATGAATTATCATTAAAAACGAATGATGTTTCTGTCAATAGTTTTAATGAAATAGGAAGCGAGGACTATGAAAAGAAAATGATTGATAGAATTGAAAATGAGCTGTTTTGGAAACATAAAGATTACATTGATGAAAATGAATACAAAATATGTACTTTGTTTAAAAAAGAACAAAGTTGTTTGAATATGTATAAAAACCAATTAGACCACTATATGGGACTTAATATCGAGAACAGTATTAAAGCAATCTTTGTATCAAGCTATGCGAATGAAAATCAAAAAAAAACACTTGATAAATATTCCAAAGAATTTGATATTCCTTTAATTGAAATTAAATGGAAAAATAATGGAATTGAAACTTATTATTATGATAGATTTCAGGAGTTAATTGAAAGTATTGAAAAAAAAGTGATAAAAAAAAGTACAAACTGACAAACATTCAATAACAATATTACTATAGCGAAAAATATCTGATTATTAAATCGTACAAATCATATACAAACCCATTGCAAAATATAGTTGAAATTATTAAAATAGAAAAATTCATTAAAAATCTAGTGATAGTAAACCGACAAATTTCAAATTTAAAACAATAAAAATTATGAAAAAGACAATTACAATTATTTCATTTGTATTATTAACAATTAACATCATTGCTCAAGAGAAATTTACTTACTCTGAAAAAGGCTTAACAGATTATGTTGTTATAGAAATAGACAGTTTAAATCAAAATGAGTTATACAACAAAACTATTGATTGGATAAAAGAAAGTTATGTAAACCCTGACGAAGTTATAAAAGCAAAATTTGAAAATGAAAAACTACGCTTTAATGGTTTTAAAGAAAATGCTTTTAAATATAAAGTGTTGGGTATGTCAAATGTTATGGATGGTCGTTATAGTATTGAAATATCCTTTAAAGATGGAAAGTTAAAATTTGACCCAATTAGTTTAGAAGAACACTCATTGTCAAAAAAATATTCAGCAGATGGATGGGCGCCAATATCTTTAGAAACTAATACATGGTTATATAAGTCTAATGGAACATTAATAAAAGCAGTAGATTCATATCCTGAAGATATAATAGGGATTTTCAATAACTTAATTTTAAGTTTGAATGATTATTTACTCAAAGAATCTGGAGCAAAAAAAGACAGTAAAAAAGACTGGTAAGTAAATTAAATGTCACTTGAGCTCTAATTATTTTAGTATTTTAGCGTAAATTCTATGAAAAAAAATGGTTCGATTAAATTTAAATGTTGGAATTGAAAAACGAAACGGAAAAACTTAAAACGAAAAATTAGAACAAACCGAGAAAGATTTTCGATTTTTTAAATCATTTCGGAATTGAGCAACAAAGCGAAAATTCTTAAAAATAAAAATTGTAACAAATAGAGAAATAAAACAGATTAAGTTTAGAACTGAAAAACAAAATATGAACAAGGAACTACTTTAGCCAACACCTCATAAAATTTATGCTCAAATTGGAACTAGTACAAACCGACAAACATTCAATAAAAATATTGCTACGGCGGAAAAATCTCCGATTTTTACGTCGCACAAATCTTATAAAAACTCGTTGCAAGTAATGGCGGAAAAACAGCCAGAACCTGACTTCAACTAACATATGATATTAATAAAATACTGACTATTAGATGATAA
>NZ_JAUYUD010000069.1 GCF_030692605.1 Lutibacter sp. | reverse complement strand
TTCGAGTGATTTTCGATAGAAAATTGTATCGAGAACAGAAAAATGATAGTTAAAAACGGTTCTCGATACATTTTTTGTTTCGTTTTACTGCACAAAAAACACTCGAACAGACGTTTTTAATAATTGCACCCAACGGGTTATTAAATTTAATATTGAAAAAAACCGAAACGACTTGTTTCGGTTTTTTTATGTCCTTTTTTTACTGTTTACTGGTATTCATTCTAATTTTTCCAAAGGCAATTAGTAAAACTCCTCCAATAGTAATAAAGCCACCAATTATGGCAATTACTGAAGGAAATTGACCAAAATATATATAAGCGCCTAACAAAACAAACAATCCTCGAGTACTATCAACAATTGCTTTTCTACTTAACGGAATATATTGCAATGCCCCATAAGCAAAAATAATAGTTAGAAATGGACCTAAAATAGAACCTATAAAAATATTTGTTAGCGCTTTTTGCGGAATTTCAATGGAATCATTCGTGTATAGAAGTAACATCACAGAAAAAAACAATAAAAAAACAGTTCGATTAATCGTCAAAATTATTGGATCTATTTTACTAATATTCTTCTTAATAACGACCCCATTTATTGCAAAAAATACACTATACAACAAAATATACTGGGTTCCATTAATAAACATGCTCGTAAAATCTGCATTCCATTTATAACTTATAACAAAAGCTCCAACTATAGCTAAAAGCATTCCAATAAATTCAATTTTATTAAACCGTTCGTTTAAAAAAATAAAACCAAAAGTTATAACCAAAACTGGAGAAAGGTTTCCTATAAAAGCAACAATAGCCGGGTTAGTAACCGTATGTATAGATTTAAAAAAGTAAAAGGTTGCTATAATATCTATAATTCCTAAAAATAATAAAACAGCATAATTTTTAATAGTTAAAAATTTAAATTTTTTGAAGATTTTTTTATAATACCCATAGATAAAAATCCAAAGCATCCCAAATGAAAACCAATAAAATCCAAATTGGGCAAAACTAACTTCAGCCAAAGCAGCCTTACTAAATATATACACATTAGAAACAGCTAAAACAGACAAAAAAGCCAATAAAAATCCTTTTACTGAATTTGATAAAACCATTTGCGAAAGAAAAAATTAAAATGCTTAAAAAGGTTTAAATTATTGCTCAAAATGTTAATAATAAGCAAACCGTCTAACCTGCGATATATAACGTGCTAACCTAATTACTTGATGACTATATCCATATTCATTGTCATACCAAACATATAAAACTACGTTTGAACCATTATTACTTGAGATGGTTGCATGACTATCAAAAATTGCTGGAGCTGAGGTTCCAATAATATCAGTAGAAACTAATTCATTACTTAAGGAATATTTTATTTGCTCCACTAAATCACCTTCCAACGCATTTTTTTTGAGTATGGTGTTAATAGTTTCTTTACTTGCGGCATTTTCTAATTGCAAATTTAGAATTGCTAAAGAGCCATTTGGAACAGGGACTCTAATGGCATTCGAAGTTAATTTGCCTGCAAAAGATGGAAGTGCTTTTGATACAGCCTCACCAGCACCAGTTTCTGTAATTACCATGTTTAGTGCTGCTGCTCTACCCCTTCGGTATTTTTTATGCATATTATCTACCAAATTTTGATCGTTAGTATAGGCATGTATTGTTTCTAAGTGCCCATATTTTACACCAAAATTATCTTGCATAACTTTTAAAACCGGCGTAATTGCATTGGTTGTGCATGAAGCGGCAGAAAATATATCAACTGTATTTGGATCGTATTCTTTATGATTTACACCATGTACAATATTTGGTATTCCTTTTCCTGGAGCTGTAAATAAAACTTTGGATGCCCCGTTACATTTTAAATGTCTCCCCAAAGATTCTTTATCTCTAAAAGCACCCGTATTATCAATAATTAAAGCATCAAAAATCCCATAATTTGTATAATCGATTTCTTCAGGAACATTTGCAGAAATTACATGAACCGTAGTTCCATTAATTATCAAGGCTTTTTTATCAATATCCACTCGAACTGTTCCTTGAAAGTCACCATGAACCGAATCGTTTCTCAATAATGATGCTCTTTTTTCCAAAATTGTTTCATTAATTTCATCTCGAGTCACAATTGCTCTTAGACGCATTAAATTCCCTTTCCCGGTTCTAGCCATCAATTCCCGCGCAATTAATCTACCTATTCTTCCAAAACCGTACAAAACAACATCTTTTGGTTCAATATTTCTTGCCTTTTTTGCACCTGACAACTTAGATTCTACAAATTCAGGAATTGATTGTTTTTTATGCATCAGATGAAATTCATAAACCAATTTGCCAATATCAATTTTAGAAGGTGGCAATTTTTGATTTTTAATTTCTCTTGTTATTTCTACAGCGTCAAAAACTGAAATAGGTTTTTCGACAAAATCACTTGCATATTCAATTAAATTTAAAATTTCACTAACATTTCTATCAATCAATTGGTTTCTAAATAAAACAAGTTCTACAGTATCATCATACCATAAATCGCTTATTAAACTAATAAATTCAACAGTTGCTTTTCTCTTGTTAGCTTGAAAAGCAAGTTCTTTTTCATATATTTCGTTAAATGACATATAATTTAAAATTAAATATTTTGCGCAAAAGTACCTATTTCAAACGTTTTCGCAATAGTTTTTACCAAAAAAAAATCCCTCCAAAAATGGAAGGATTTTTAACTGCTTTTTATGCTAGTTTTTATCTAAAAATATAACGTTCAACTTCTCCTTTTAAATTTCTTATTACAATTCTTAAAACTTCACCTTCTTTTTTGGTAGCAATCATATTATCAACATCATCAACTGAATTTACATTAACATCATTAATTGAAATAATTATAAATCCATTTCTCACTCCATAATGTTCCAATTCTGAATTAGTAATTGCAACTATTTTAACACCATTTGCAATTTTAAGAGCTTTCAATTCTTTTAAATCAATGTTTTTTAATTCTAAGCCTAACTCTTTTACGGAACTCATTTCATTTTTGGTTAACGTAACATTTGCAGTTTTTAATTTTCCATCTCTTAAATAAGTAACTGAAACTTCGTCATTCGGTCTTTTTGTTCTCAAAAACCCAGTTAAATCTGCATAAGTCCTAATTTTCTCGTTATTTAATTTTACAATAATATCATTTGGTTTTATACCAGATTTCTCCGCACCCGACTTTTTGGTAACGTCCGATACAAAAAAACCTTCGGTATTTTCAATTTTTAACTCTTCAGCTATTTTACTATTTAGCTCACCACCCATAATACCTAAATTAGCCCTTTGAACATTCCCAAACTCCATCAAATCTTCAATAACTTTTTTTGCAATATTAGAAGGTATGGCAAAAGAATATCCAATAAACGAACCTGTCCTAGATGAAATTGCAGTGTTAATACCTACCAATTCACCTTTACTATTTACAAGCGCACCACCACTGTTTCCGGAATTTACAGCTGCATCTGTTTGAATAAATGAATCAATATTAGAGTTTCCATCCAAATCTCTTCCTTTTGCACTAACAATACCAGCTGTAACAGTAGATGTTAAATTATATGGATTTCCTACGGCTAAAACCCATTCACCAACTTTAATACTATTTGAATCTCCAAAAACAATATAAGGCAAATCCTTGGCATCAATTTTAATCAATGCTATATCATTTGTAGGATCCGACCCAATTAACTTGCCTTTATAAACTTTTTTATTATTTAGGGTAATTTCAATATCGGTTGCTTCATTTATCACGTGATTATTCGTAATAATATATCCATCTGAGGAAATAATTACGCCACTTCCCGTTCCTACTTGTGAATATTGCTTAGTGCCACTTCCTTGCCCATAAAAAAATTCTGCAAAAGGATCTCTATACGTTTGAAATTTGGTGTTTTTAACGTGTACTACAGAGTTTAATGATTTTTCGGCGGCAACTGTAAAATCTGTATTTTCAGCCGCATTAGCCAAAGAACCACCAAAACCAGTTGTTATAATGGATGCTTTTGCAACATTACTGCCTCCATTAAAAACCTGAGGTTTGTCAATGAATAACAAATAAACCGCTAAAGTAATAGCGCCACCCAATGCAGAAAACAAAATACTACTTGCTATTTTTTTCATTATCTTAAAATTTAAAATTATCGTTTCAAAATTAACACTATTTTTAAACTAATATTTTGCTTTAACTCTTTGTTAACGCATTTTTAACCAATTTTAACAACATAGTAAAATCAAATAATTTTTCATAATAAACTTTGGTTAAATTACTACATTTGCAACAATGAAAATACACTTTTACAAATATCAGGGTGCAGGAAACGATTTTATCTTAATAGATAATCGCAATCTTGAGTTTCCTAAAACCTCGGTTTCAACCATTCAAAAATTGTGTAATCGTAATTTTGGAATTGGAGCTGACGGTTTAATTCTGTTGGAAAATTGCTCTGGGTTCGATTTTAAAATGATTTACTATAATGCTGATGGTAATGAAGGTAGCATGTGTGGTAATGGTGGCAGGTGCGTTACAGCCTTTGCAAACCATTTGAAACTAATAAAATCAGAAACTAATTTTATAGCAATTGACGGTGGGCATTTTGCAACCATTGAGAATGATTTAGTTAACTTACAAATGAAAAACGTTTCTAAAATTAATGTGTTCGATACTCATGTTTTTTTAAATACTGGTTCTCCGCATCACATTCAATTTTCACCAACAATTAAGGCTATTAATGTGAAGGAAGAAGGTGCCAAAATTAGAAATGGAGCACCCTATTTTAAAGAAGGTACCAATGTGAATTTCACAGAACAATGTAGTGAAGATTCCTTTAAAGTAAGAACGTTTGAAAGAGGTGTAGAAGATGAAACATTAGCTTGTGGTACTGGTGTAACAGCTGTTGCTTTGGCAGCATTTGAAACAGGAAAAACAAAACATAAAACTATTATTATTGAAGTTTTAGGCGGTAAACTTGAAGTTTCTTTTGAGAAGGAAAACAATTTATATTATAATGTGTTTCTAAAAGGACCTGCAGCCTTAGTTTTTGAAGGTTCTATTTCAATTTAATGGCAATTTTAACAGGAAAACATATTAAACTCCGTGCTTTAGAGCCAAACGATTTAGATTTTTTATTTGAAACAGAAAATGACGAATCGTTGTGGGAAATAAGCGGTGTACAAACACCATTTTCAAAAAATATATTAAAAATATATATTGAAAATGCCCATTTAGATATTTATGCAGCAAAACAATTTAGATTTGTAATTTGTGACTTAAATAATAGTGTTATTGGTTTGATAGACTTATACGATTTTAATCCTCAGCACAAACGCGTTGGAATTGGAATATTAATTTTGCCAAAATATCAATCAATGGGTTTTGGAAAAGAGGCTTTATCATTAATAATAAACTATTGTAAAAACTATTTAAATTTACATCAAGTATATGCATCTATTTTAAGTGAAAATTTAATAAGCATTTCTCTATTTGAGCACTTTAACTTCAAAAAAAGTGGAGAAAAAAAGGATTGGATTTTTAACAATGGTGGTTATAAAGATGAATATTTATACCAATTAATTTTATCAAACAAAAATGAGTAAAAAAAAATATATACTACTATTAGTCGTTGGAATTATTTGTTTGGTTGGCGCCTTGGGAGGCTTTAAATTCTACAAAATGCTTTTTAATTCTAATGTAAAAACCGAAACGTTTTTATACATCCCTACCAATAGTAATTTTGAACAGGTTTTTGATTCCATAAAACCACATTTATCAAAACCTGACTCTTTTTTATATGTATCAAAACTGAAGGGATATGATACTAACATTAAATCGGGAAAATATTTAATTGAAGAAGGAGCCTCAAGCTACCAAATTGTTAATTTGTTAATAAGTGGTAAACAAACACCCGTAAAATTGTCATTTAATAATCAAGATACCTTTGAATTTCTTGCAGGTCGAATTTCAAAACAAATTGAGGCAGATTCGGTTTCTTTATTAAAATCATTTAAAGATTCTAAATTTTTAACTGAAAACGGATTCACTTCAGAAAATGCAATTGGTATGTATATTCCAAACACTTACGAATTTTATTGGAATACCAATTCAGAGAGTTTTAAAAATAAAATGTTGACTGAATTCAAACGATTTTGGAATGAGGAACGAAAGACTAAAGCGAAAAAAATAAATCTAACTATAAATGAAGTAATTACATTGGCTTCTATTGTTCAAAAAGAAACATCTGCTGTATCTGAACGTCCGATGGTTGCAAAGTTGTATTTAAATCGCATAGGAGATGGATGGCCATTACAAGCAGATCCAACAGTAATTTTTGCACTTAAAAAGAAAATTGGATCCCACTCTATTATAAAAAGGGTGTTATATAACGATTTAAAAATAGACTCACCTTATAACACTTATAAAAACACAGGACTTCCTCCAGGTCCTATTGGAATGCCCGATATTTCTTCTATTGAGGCAGTATTAAATCCTGCCAATCACTCTTACTTTTATATGTGTGCCAGTATTCAAGAAATTGGTCGACATGAGTTTGCAAATACCTTGAGAGAGCATAACGTAAATGCCTTAAAATATCAAAAATGGCTTTCAAATCAAGGAATTTCACGTTAAATTCGAAATTCATCAAAAAAGTTAACTAGCTGTAAATCAAGCATTTTTTTGTTAAGGTTTTATTAAAACAGTCATTCTTTGCAACTTTTATAAGGCTAACTTAGAAATTAGGCTTAAATTAGCACGCTCAAATAAAATTAACCTTTATGGAAATTTTTAAGAACAGAAAAATAATAGTTTTAGTTTTAATAATTGCGGCGGTATATTTTTCAAGTTTTTCGCCAAACCAAACTAACCTAGAATTCAGTCTCTATAATTCAAATGAAGCGCTCACCGTTCCAAATGAGGACGAAGTTTCAACCCACAATTACACCGTTCCTTTTATTGGCAAAACATTTAATGGGTTTAGAGATGCTGTAGCATTTAAAGAATCTAGAGGAAAATATCAAGTGGTTAACACAAAAGGATATTTAGGAAAATATCAATTTGGTAAATCTACCCTTAGGATATTTGATATTCACAATTCAAATATATTTTTAAAAACGCCTGAATTACAAGAAGATGCATTTGTTGCGCTGTGTGCTTTGAATAAGTATGTTTTAAAAGACGAAATAAAAGAACATGTTGGAACAAAGATTAACGGTATTGAAATTACAGAATCTGGAATACTAGCCGCAGCACATTTAGCTGGTGCAACTAATGTTAAAAAATATTTACGAAGTGGTGGCTCCAATAGATTTAGAGATGCTTATGGAACTTCATTAAGAAATTATATTAAGAAGTTTTCCGGTTATGACACTTCTTTTATTAAAGCTTCTAAAAATCCGGAATTATAATTTTTTTTGAAAAAATATATATTATGAAGGCTTTAACAAATTATATTTGAGTCTTTTTTTATTCTTTATGAATAATAAAAATTGTCGGCCTTTTATGAAGATTCACCGTTTCTTTTTTCCAACCTTCAATTGACAATGTTTTGATATATTCTGTTTGAAGTGTAATGTCACAGGCCACACATAACATGGTATGTGGAGACAGTGTGCTTTTTATATCTTCTAACATTTTATCATTTCTATAAGGAGTTTCGATAAAGAGTTGCGATTGATTATGCTCTTTTGATAATTTTTCCAAATTTTTAATTGACTTTTTTCGATCATTAGAATCAATCGGTAAATAGCCATTAAATGCAAAATTTTGACCGTTAAATCCGGAAGCCATCATTGCCATTAAAATAGATGAAGGACCAACCAATGGAATTACCTTAATATTTTTTTGATGTGCCAATTTTACCATTTCCGCGCCTGGATCAGCAATGCAAGGAACACCTGCCTCAGACAAAAGTCCAACAGAAATACCCTTTATACAAGAGTCCAAAAAGGTTTTTACTTCAACTTGATTAGCATATTTATCTATAGAAAATAATTTTAAGGCTTGTTGAGATTTAGTTGGTGAAATTTTTTTTATAAATTTTCGAGCAGTTTTTTCATTTTCAACAATAAAGATATCCAACTCGTCAATTACTTTTTTAACCAATAATGGCAATACATCTAATGGTTCATTATCGCCTAAAGTGGTTGGTATTAAATACAAAGAACCTTTTATACTAGACATCTGAATTTATTTTAGAAGCAATTGCAATACAAGCTTCATCTAACATTTTATAAACATTTCTAAACCCAAAATCACCTCCGCTATAAGGATCAGGAACATCTAAATTTTCATCAGGAAAAACTTCATTTAAAATAATTTTCACTTTTGATTTATCTTCATTGTTACGAGTTAACGCAATTACATCTCTGTAATTTGAGTTATCCATCACATAAATTATATCAAAATCATCAAAATCATTAACAGTAAATTTTCTTGCAACTTGATCAGAAATATTTAACCCGTTTAGTTTAGCTACAGCAATTGAGCGCCTATCTGGTTTTTCACCAATGTGATATGCACCTGTCCCAGCAGAATCAATAAAAACCTTGTAATTGTATACTTTAGATTTCAAAATTCCTTCTGCTAATGGAGAACGGCAGATATTACCGAGACAAACCATTAAAATTTTGGTCATTCTTTAAAATTAAAATGTAAGTTTTTTTGTTATATCGTCAACATATTTTCTAAATTGCTTGTCGGTTTCTGTTAAATTATCAACAGTTTTACAAGCGTGAAGTACTGTAGCGTGATCTCTATTTCCAATTTGAGAACCAATACTTGCTAATGAGGCTTTTGTCATCCGTTTTGCAAAATACATAGCTAATTGACGAGCCTGAACAATATGTCTTTTTCTAGTTTTAGATTGTAACGTGTTTACATCTAATTCAAAATAATTAGAAACAATTTTCTGAATGTAATCAATAGAAACTTCTCTTTTTGTGTTTTTAACAAACTTATCTACAATTTGTTTTGTAAGTGATAAGGTGAATTCTTTTCTATTAAAAGATGCTTGAGCAATCATAGAAATCAAAACTCCTTCTAATTCTCTAACATTTGATTTAATATGTTTTGCAATATATTCTACAATTTCATCTGGCATTTCAACGCCATCTCTATATAATTTATTTTCTAAAATAGAAACTCTAGTTTCATAATCTGGTGCTTGTAATTCAGCTGATAATCCCCATTTAAATCGAGACAACAAACGCTGTTCAATATCTTGCATATCAACAGGCGCTTTGTCTGAAGTTAAAATAACTTGTTTCCCATTTTGATGTAAATGATTAAAAATATGAAAAAATACATCTTGAGTTCCAGTTTTACCAGATAAAAATTGAACATCATCAATAATTAATACATCAATCATTTGGTAAAAATGAATAAAATCATTTCTTGTATTTCCCTTTACAGAATCTATGTATTGTTGTGTAAATTTTTCAGAAGAAATATATAAAACTGTTTTATCTGGATATTTATCTTTTATTTGTACACCAATTGCATGAGAAATGTGTGTTTTTCCTAAACCAACACCACCATAAATCAATAATGGATTAAAGGACGTTCCTCCAGGTTTATTTGCAACTGCCATACCAGCAGAACGTGCTAATCTGTTTGAATCACCTTCAATAAAACTATCAAAATTATAGTTTGGATTTAATTGAGATTCTATTTTAACCTTTTGAATTCCAGGAATTATAAAAGGGTTTTTTAATTCTCTTTTATTAAGTTCGATTGGAACAGTTACACCCTGATGAGATAATGGATTTCTATTTGCACTTGGAATTTTTACGGTATGTGGATTATTGCTACTATATGCATTTTCCATTCTAACATCATAAATCAATTTAGCATCATCACCCAATTGTTTTACAAGTGCTACTCGTAATAATTTAATATAATGTTCTTCTAACCATTCATAAAAAAATTTACTTGGAACTTGAATCGTTAATACTTCACCTGATAATTTAACTGGTTTAATTGGTTCAAACCAAGTTTTATAAGCTTGCGGTTTTATGTTGTCCTCGATAAAAGATAGGCATTCCCCCCAAACTGATGATGCAGTATTAGTCATTTTTTTATTATGTGAAATAATTAGTTTAATTTTATACCTTCTATAAGGAGTATTCTCCAAGAATATTTAGCTTTACAAAAATGTGAATAATTTTTAGTATAAAAAAACAAAATCCCTATTGATTTTTAATTATTTTTTTCGTAAGCTAATTAAAAAATAATATTTATGATTTTAAGTGAAATGCAATTTAGAGTTAGGTATGCAGAAACTGATCAAATGGGTGTTGCATATCACGGAAATTACGCTCAATATATAGAGATGGGGCGTACTGAGTGGTTACGAAATTTAGGGTTTTCTTATAAAAAATTGGAAGAATTTGGTGTTATGTTACCTTTAATTAATCTAAATATAAATTACCTAAAACCAGCAAAATACGACGACTTATTAACTTTAAAAACAACCTTACTAAAAAGACCCTCTGCGCGTATTGAATTTGGGTACGAACTATTTAATGAAAATCAAGAACTCTTAACAACTGGACAAACAACGTTGGTATTTGTAAATATGAAAACAAATAAACCAATTAGAATTCCTGAATTTCTATTAAAAATTATCGATCAAACTATTGCTACATCTTCTTAATTTTTAAACATCTCAAATTTTCAAAATCCATTTTCAATTTAGACGCATTATTTCTTCTAATTGAAATAAGATAGTCACAATTCAAGTTCATTTTTTGAGTAATTATTTCTGCGTTATTTTCTTTTATAACACGTAAAACCTTATTTAAATCTTTATATTCAAAAATTAAATTAAAAGGCATAATACTGAAAAATAGTTGGTAAATAGTCTGTCAGGCATTATTACCATTGAGATTCCAAGAAGTTTGATGAAATTCGTTTCATCAAACTTTTTTAATATGGAAAAAACGTCAAAAAAAAGCGTTGTTGGGGTTGTAA
>NZ_JAUYUD010000060.1 GCF_030692605.1 Lutibacter sp. | reverse complement strand
CCATGAAAAACTTAAAGAAAATTTAGAAAACCATATGCAAATGTTAGTTCAAAATCCAGATAGAGTTCAAAAATATTTCAATCATAAAGATATTCAATATGCAGCTTGATAATTATAGATATAATGCCGTCGGGTTAATACTTAAATTTGACTAGGCCATTTTGCTATGATGTTATTTTAATTTTCTTTGATTACAATATTCATAAAATAATTGTAACGTCATGTTAGCAATTGCGTCTTACTAAATAATTATTAATCTTTAAAACACAAATTGTCAATAATGAAAAAACAATTTTATTTAAGCTTTTTAGGGTTCCTTTTTTGCAGTTCTTTAATTGCTCAAAAAGTAACTTTTGAAGAGTACAAACTTAACAACGGCATGCATGTAATTCTGCATCAAGACAATTCTGCTCCAGTTGTTATTACTTCGGTAATGTACCATGTTGGAGCAAAAGACGAAAACCCTGAGCGTACTGGTTTCGCACATTTTTTTGAACACTTATTATTTGAAGGTACTGCACATATTAAAAGAGGCGAGTGGTTTAAAATTGTATCTTCTAATGGAGGTACAAATAATGCCAACACTACCCAAGACCGAACTTATTATTACGAGGTTTTTCCGTCTAATAATTTAGAATTAGGGTTATGGATGGAGTCTGAAAGATTATTACATCCAGTAATAAATCAAATTGGGGTAGACACCCAAAATGAAGTGGTAAAAGAAGAAAAAAGATTAAGAGTTGATAATTCTCCTTATGGACAATGGACTGGTGAAGTTTTTAAAAATTTATTTAATGAGCACCCATACAAATGGACAACAATAGGTTCTTTAGATCATTTGGATGCCGCTACTTTAGAAGAATTTCAAGCATTCAACAAAAAATTCTACGTGCCAAACAATGCCGTATTAGTTGTTGCTGGTGACTTTGAAAAAAATAATGCTAAGAAACTAATTGAAGATTATTTTGGTTCTATTCCAAAAGGAGAACCTATTGAAAGAGGTAAAATTTCTGAAAAGCCAATCACACAAGAATTAAAAACCACTTTTGAAGATCCAAACATTCAAATTCCTGCAGTATTTACTGTTTATAGAACTCCTTCTATGAAAACTAGAGAAGCTAGAATTTTAGATATGATTTCTACTGTTTTGAGTGATGGGAAAAGTTCTAGATTATATAAAAAACTAGTTGATGAAAAGAAAAAAGCCTTACAAATAGCTGCATTTAACTATTCATTAGAAGATTACGGAGCTTATATTGTTTTAGCACTTCCTTTGGGAGAAAATACTTTGGATGATTTAGTAAAGGAAATGGATGAAGAAATAGTTAAAATTCAAACAGAATTAATTTCTGAAAAAGAACTTCAAAAATTGAGAAATAAATATGAAAATCAATTTGTTAACTCGAACTCTAGTGTTGAAGGAATTGCAGATTCGTTAGCATCCTATTATTTATTATATGGGGATGTAAATTTAATAAACACTGAGATAGATATTTATAATTCTATTACACGTGAAGAAATTAGAGACATTGCTCAAAAATACCTCAATCCTAATCAACGATTGGTGTTAGATTATTTACCTAAAAAAGATAAAGAATAATACAAATTAAAATGAAAACAAAAATTTTATCTATTATAACCTTATTTCTATTTGCAACTTCACTTGTTGCACAAATAGATAGGTCCATACAACCAAAACCAGGTCCGTCTCCTAAAATAAATTTAGGAAAACCACAAGTTTTTGAACTTAAAAATGGTTTAAAAGTTCTCGTTGTTGAAAATCATAAATTACCTCGAGTTTCTGCCACTTTAACATTAGACAACCCTTTAATTTTTGAAGGAGAAAAAGCTGGGGTTTCCAGTTTAACAGGGAGCTTATTAGGTGGTGGAACCAAAACTATAAGTAAAGATGCTTTTAATGAAGAAGTAGATTATTTAGGGGCTTCAATTTCTTTTTCTAGCCAAAATGCAAGTATGAGTTCACTTTCTAAATACTACCCAAGAATTCTTGAATTAATGGCAAATGCTGCATTAAATCCTTTATTTTCTCAAGTTGAGTTTGACAAAGAGGTAAACAAATTACTAGACAATATAAAATCTGGGGAAAAAAGTGTTGAAAATATAGCAAGTAGAGTGCAAAATGGACTTGCCTATAGTAAAAAACATCCCTATGGTGAATTTGCAAGTAAGGAATCTGTTGAAAAAGTTACCTTAGTCGATGTTCAAAATTTTTATAACACCTATTTTAAACCAACAAATGCTTATTTAGTAATTGTAGGAGATGTTAATTTTAAGGATGTAAAAAAATTAGTTACCTCGCAATTTAGCAAATGGCAAAATGGAGTTGTGCCAGCATATTTGAATCCTTCTATAAACAATGTTTCTAAAACTGAGATAAATTTTATAGATATGCCAAACTCTGTACAATCTGATGTTACAGTTTTAAACGCAGTAGATTTTAAAATGAACGATGCTGATTATTTTGCTGTTTTGTTAGCCAATAGAATTTTTGGAGGCGATTTCAACAGCCATTTGAATATGAATTTAAGAGAAAAGCACGGTTATACCTATGGGGCGAGATCAGGAATTAGTGCTGATAAAAATACTTTTTCGGTTTTCTCTTCTGGTGCTCAAGTTAGAAATGCAGTAACTGATAGTACTGTTATTGAAATTATGAAAGAACTTCAACAAATTAGAACAGTTAAGGTTAGTGAAGAAGAACTTGCTAATGTGAAAGCCGCCTATGTTGGAAGTTTTGTTAGAAATATTGAAAAACCACAAACGGTTGCAGGCTATGCTCTAAGCATTAGAACAAATAATTTGCCAGCCGATTTTTATGAAACTTATTTAACAAAATTAAATGCAGTAACAATTGAAGATGTTCAACGTGTTTCTCAAAAATATTTTAGTGCAGATAATGCTAGAATTATTGTTACTGGTAAAGCTTTAGATGTTCTGCCTTCATTAGAAAAATTACCTTATAAAATTGTTTTTTATGATAAAGAAGGAAATGTAACTGCAAAACCAGAATTAACAAAACCAATTCCTACAGGAATTACTAAACAAGTTGTTTTTGATAATTACATTAAAGCAATTGGTGGTGCTGATAAAGTTGCTAAAATTAAAACTGTATTAAGTAAAGCTGAAGCCACTATGCAAGGAATGACGTTAACCATGGAAATAAAATCTATGGCTCCAACAAAACAATCGGTTATTGTTTCTGGAATGGGAATGGTTTTTTCTAAAATGATTTTTGATGGCGAAAAAGGCTATTCTGAGCAACAAGGAGCGAAAAAGGATTTAGCAGGAGATGAACTTGAAAAAATTAAAGCTACAAGCGAATTATTTCCTGAACTAAGTTATGGTAAGAATGACAAAGTTACCTTGGTAAATATAGAACCGATTAATGGTAACGATGCCTACGTTGTTAAAATGGGAGACGATACAACCATTTATTACGATGTGAAATCTGGATTGAAAATTAAACAAGTTACTGAAGTAAAAGCAATGGGGCAAACCATGCAACAAGGAATGGAGTTTGCTGATTTTAAAGAAGTAAATGGCGTTAAATTTCCACACTTGTATAAAATGTCTGCCGGACCTCAGCAATTCGATTTTATAACTAAAGAACTTAAAATTAATGAAGGTGTTACAGTCACTGATTTTAAATAAATAAAAAAATAATAAATTTTAAACGCCTCTTTCACAGAGGCGTTTTTATTTAGATTTGTTTACTAAATAAACTCCAAAAATAATAACAAACCCTGCCAAAAATTGAATAAAACTTATTTTTTCACCATCTAAAATTCCCCAAGTAATTGCCACAATTGGAATTAAATAGGTAACTGAAGATGAAAATACAGGATTGGAAATTTGAATCAATCTGTTAAATATAATTTTAGCTAAGCCAGTACCTACAATTCCCAAAATAAAAATATAAAGTAAAGATCTTGTATATGTTTTAGTGACCTCTACAGTTTCAAAAAAGCCAGTGAACCATAAAATTAAAAACGTTGGAATAATTAATAACGTAAAATTTGCAACTGCAATAGAAACGGCATCTAATTCATACAGGTATTTCTTTAAAATATTTACATTTAAAGCATAACCGATAGAAGCTACAAGGATAAAACTTGCATAAAAATAATCTTGATTAGGATTTAATTCGGCACCTTTCAAAATTAAAATTAAAGTTCCAACTAAGCCAAATAAAATTCCAATTGCTTGTCTTTTACTAAAAGAAAACCCAAAAATTAATGTTCCAAAAATTAAGGTGTTTAATGGGGTGAATGAATTTAATATGGAGGCAATAGAACTGTCAATTTTATCTACTGCAAATGCAAACAAAAAAGCAGGGAAAAAAGTACCCAATAGTCCATTTAACGTTAAATAATACCAATGCCTTTTTTTTATTGAAAACAATTTCTTAAAGCCAATAAGTATCAGAAAAACAGCTGAAATTAGAATTCTTAATGCTCCAACTTGCATTGGGGTTAAATCTATTAAAGCTTTTTTCATTAATATGAATGAGCTACCCCAAATTAGCGCTAGGGCACCTAAATATAACCAACGTAATTGTTTTGAAACCATTTGAAAATTAATAATGCAAAAATCTAATAAAAATTCGGAAGAGACGTTAATAGTAACTAAATTTGTTTCGATTTATGGAAATTAACAAATATTATGAGTAGACTTTTCTTTTATGCTTTTGTTATAATATTGTTTACGCATTGTACAAATGGCGCATCAAATAAGGATTCCTTGAAAGATAATTCTAAAAATAAAGAATTAGCAGTTTCTTTAAAGAGTTTTGAAGCAGAAATTAGTGGAATGACGTGTGAAATTGGCTGCGCTCGACTTATAGAGTCAAAAGTGTCTAAAATTAAAGGCATTATAAAAGTAAAAGTTAATTTTGAAGCCAAAAAAGGAAGCTTCACTTTTAACGAAAACGTTGTATCTGAGGCTGAAATTATAAGGAAAATCAACGAAATTGCTGGTGGAAACCTTTACAGGGTTGAAAAAATTGAACAATTGGATTAAATTATTTAAAAAAAACTAAAAAAGTTATTTTTTTATCATAAAATTATCTTAAATTTGCACTTATAATAAAAATCAATCAAAAATGAAACAAATTAAATTTTTAGTTGCAATCGCATTATTAGTTAGTGTTTTTGCTATTTCTTGTAAAGAGACTCCAAAAGTAGAAGAAGTAGAAGCTGTTGAAGAAGTAGCTGTTGAAGCTATCGATACTATGGCTGTTGACACTGCTGCTGCTGTTGAAGAAGTTGTTGAAGAAGTTAAATAATTCATACTTTTTTACTTTGCAAAGTTAAAAAATAACCTCAAGGAAACTTGAGGTTTTTTTATGCCTTAACTTTTCTTAATGAAAAGTGTAAAAACATAATGCTTATTAAAAATAGCAAACCAATAAGCTGATGGCTCACAGCTAATAACAAAGGTATTTTTCCATCAACTTCTAAAACTGTTAAGATACCCAATACAACTTGAATAACAATTAATATAACGGTATAATCTAACCATTTGCGAGCCCTATTATTAATTTTATTTTTGAGAATCATGAACATGTATATGATAATACCTAATAATATATAGGCCAAAATCCGATGTGAAAATTGTACTAACGCTGGAGCAAACAAATAACTATCGTAATTAATTAAATTTCCCAAACTGTAATTTTCTGAATTCTTCAAAACACTTGGTAAAAATTCACCATTCATATCAGGCCAAGATGGATAGTACAACCCTGCTCTCATACCAGCCATAAGTCCTGCAATAACCATTTGAAAAAAAGTAACTGTAATACCAATTTTTACAATTGATACGTTTTGCTTTTTCCTTGAACTTCCATAATTATAAACATCGGCAATAGTTCTAACCATTGCAACAACAACTAATACTGCTAAAACAAAATGTAACGTTAATTTATAAGCATTTACCCAAGGTTTATTAACCAATCCACTTTTAACCATAATCCATCCCGCAGAAGCGGTTATAATTGTCAATAAAACAACAAGCCCAAGTCGCTTTATTAAATAACCGTCAATTTTTTTTCTAAAAACGAAGAAAACAAATGGTATTAAAAAGATAATTCCTAACGCCCTAACCCAAAGCCTATGAAAATACTCCCAAAAATAAATAAATTTAAAATCGCTTACCGAGAATAATGAGTTGATTTTATGAAATTGTGGCGTTTCTTTATACAAATTAAAAGCTTGAAGCCATTGTTCTGCATTTAAAGGCGGAATAACTCCTGTTAAAATATCCCATTTGGTAATTGAAAGTCCCGAACCTGTTAATCTAGTAATTCCTCCTATAACTACTTGACCAATAAGCATAACCAAGCCAATTAGTAACCAAATTCTTATTGTTCTACTATATTTAAAAGTGTGGATCATTTATTTCCATTTTACAGATTCCATTAAATGCATTATGTCTTTTTCAATGTATTTAACCGCGGGTAAAATTGAATCGTAATTAGGCTTAACATAAAAATATACGGCGCCTGCCAACACATGATTTAAACTATCGGTAACTCTAAATTGTATATTAGTTGCAACATCCCCTTCAATATTATACAATTTACCGTAAACATTGTCTTTATAATTTTCAAAAGGAACAGCATTTATGGCATTTGCTTTTACTGTATGTTCAAAAGTTAATTTTTCTATCTCTTTCAATATTTCTTCCAAATTATTATCGATGCTTCTATAAGTAATATGAACAGTCGCTTTTAATTTTGGATATTGAACAATTGCCCAACAATTATTTTTAAACTGAATAGTTGCTTGTTCAGAAATTTCAAAAGAATATGGACAATTAAACGCTGGTTTTGAATAGGTATTTGTTGGATACTCGAGTTTTAAATAGCTTTTTGGTTTAGGCAACGTTTCGCTGTTACAAGACCCTAATAGTATGAGCAAAACTAAAACCAAACCAAAATGCTTCATGATATTAATTTATCTGTCTATAGTGACTTTTACTTGCTTAATTCTTCTGTTGTCTATAGCTTCAATTTTAAATGAATAATTTTGAAATTGAATTACTTTATCAAGTTTTGGATACTTTCCATGAACTTCTAAAATAAAGCCAGCAATTGTCTCAGATTCGCCTCTAAATTCATCGAAAAGAGAGCTGTTTTCAATTTCCATAATTTTATAGAAATCTTTTAAATTAGTTTTCCCTTCAAAAACCCAATTATTATCATCTAATTTTGAATATGAAAGTTCATCATCATCAAACTCATCACTAATTTCTCCTACAATTTCTTCAATAACATCTTCCAAGGTAATTATACCACTTGTTCCTCCATATTCATCTACAACAACCGCAAGATGATTTTTTTTCTCCTGAAATTCCTTTAATAAATCGTCTAATTTTTTATTCTCAGGAACAAAATAGGGCTGTCTAATTATCTCTTGCCATTTAAAATCTTTTTTATGAAAGTGGGGTAGTAAATCTTTTGCGTACAAAACACCAACTATTTCATCAACATTTTCCCCGTAAACAGGTATTCTTGAAAATCCTTCATTAACTATTTTTGAAATAACATTTTCGAAAGAATCTAAACTGGAAAGTACAAAAACATCAATTCTTGGTACCATAATTTGACTTGTTTCAGTGTTCCCAAAACTTACAATTCCTTTTAATATTTTATGTTCATTTTTTGTTGTTGCTTCATTGGAAGTTAAATCTAAAGCCTGAGACAATTTTTCTACGGATAGACTTGATTGTCTTTTACTCAATTTACCCTCAATTATTTTGGTTAATCCCAATAAAGGAACACTTATTACAGATAAAAGTGAATTTAAAATTTTAAGAGGATACGCCATAAAAGAAGCAAATTTTAAAGAGTTTCTAGTAGCATAGACTTTTGGCAAAACCTCACCAAATAATAAAATTAAGAAGGTTACTAAAAGTACTTCAATAATAAATTTAATAATGCTTGATGTAATTCCTTTAAAAAATTCATCACCTACAAATGCAAAAATTAATACAAATAAAATATTTACAAAATTATTAGAAATTAAAATTGTTGCTAATAATTTTTGTGGATTTCCTATAAGTTCAGCAACTGTTTTCAGTTTACTCGATTTTGATTCTGCAGCTTTGCTAATATCTGTTTTTGATAATGAGAAAAAAGCAACCTCTGCACCAGAAATTAAGGCCGATAAAATAAGTAGGATAAATAGAATTAGAATACTCATTAAATACCAAGTGTCTAGTTCTTCAGGAATAAAATTAGTTAAAAATGAGGGTTCGGGATCCAATTGAAATTAGAATTAGTTAAACTTAAAATGGTAAATCATCTTCTTCATTATTATCAGAAGAGTCTGGTTTTAGGTTGGTTATAGGTGAACCTGAGTTTTCTTTAATAACTCCACTTCCACCCACTTCGTTTTTAATAGATAAAAAAGTCATTTCTGTAACTATAATTTCGGTAGTGTATCTTTTTTGTCCATCTTCACCTTCCCATTGTCGTGATTTTATTCGACCTTCGCAATAAACTTTATCTCCTTTGCTTAAATATTTTTCGCACAGTTCTGCAAGTTTATTTTTCACAACAATATTATGCCATTCTGTAGTGGTAACTTTCTCTCCAGTTTGCTTATTTGTATAAGTTTCGTTTGTTGCAATTGGGAATCTTCCAATTGAATTTCCACCGTCAAAATAATGCATTTTAACCTCGTCCCCAAGGTGTCCAATTAAAATAACTTTGTTTACTGTTCCTGCCATAATTTTAAGTGCCAATTATTTAACAAAAATACAAAATTTATCACTTGCTTTTGTAGGTCTTCAAAAAATTCTCTATTAGTTTAGGAACTGGATACTCAATTAACGTATCCCAATGTGTGACAAATTTTTTATCTTCTTTTAATTTAACAATCCAAAATTTTGTAAAAATGGTTTGATGCGACAATTTATGTACCACCATTGTTGTATTATGCAACCTAATATTTACCGAAATATTATTAAATAAATTTTCGAATTCATTATGAGAAAATAACACCTTTTCATCAATTACTTTGTCGGTTTCAATCAACGGAAATTGATACAAATTTTTCCATATTCCTTCTTTTCGTTTTACCAAATGTCCACAATTATTTTCAGTTTCAATAACAAGATAATTAAAGAAGCGTTGTTTTATAACAGTCTTTTTTGGTTTATTAGGAAGTGTTTCAATTTTGTTTTGGCCGAAAGCAATACACCCATTTTTTACAGGGCAAAAATCACAATTCGGATTTTGAGGAATACACATTCTAGCCCCAAATTCCATAATGGCTTGGTTAAAAGTTCCGGGATGCTCTCCTTTTATTAACTCTTGTGCTAATTTTTTAAATTCCTTGATGCCTTTAGAGGAGTTTATTGCCGTTTCAACTCCAAAAAAACGTGCTAATACCCTGTACACATTTCCATCAACTACGGCAGTTTCTTCATTAAAACATATAGATGCAATAGCAGAAGCTGTATAATCTCCAATTCCTTTTAATTGAAGTAAATTTTTATATGTATTTGGAAATACACCATTAAGTTCATTTACAATGTGTTTTGCTGAAAAATGTAAATTTCTAGCTCTTGAATAGTACCCTAATCCTTGCCATAACTTCAAAATTTCTTTTTCTGAAGCTTTTGCTAAGTCGTTTAGCGTTGGGTAATGTGCAACAAACTTATTATAATAAGGTAATCCTTGATCAATTCTTGTTTGTTGTAATATTATTTCTGAAAGCCATATACAATAAGGGTCTTTGGCCTGTCTCCACGGTAATTCTCTTTTGTTTTTTAAATACCAGTCTATTAGATGTTTAGAAAAATTCATAGGTTTTATTATGAAATACAATGATACTAGATTTAATTGATTAAATTTTAATGAATTAACTTTTTGATTTTGATTTATATATCCTATATTTGCCCTCTCAAATTTATAATAACCTATATAATATAATTAAAATGACGAAAGCAGAAATCGTATCAAATATTTCAGACAAATCGGGAATAGAAAAAGCAGATGTTTTAGCAACTGTAGAAGCGTTTATGGAAGAAGTAAAAGTTTCCTTAGAAAAAGGAGATAATGTTTATTTAAGAGGATTCGGAAGTTTTATCATTAAAACTAGAGCTGAAAAGACTGGAAGAAACATTTCAAAAAATACCACAATAAAAATTCCAGCACACAACATTCCATCATTTAAACCGGCAAAAGTATTTGTTGAAGGTGTAAAAACCAAAGTTACGGTAGCGTAACTAAAACCTATTTATTAATTATAACAACATTACATTATGCCAAGTGGTAAAAAAAGAAAGAGATCAAAAATATCAACGCACAAGCGTAAAAAAAGAGCAAGAGCAAATAGACATAAAAAGAAAAAGTAAGCTGAGCTTACTTTTTCTTAGTTTACAACGTTCATTGAAATAGATATTTGCAGCAATGCAAATATTGTTGGGTATATCCTGAAAAACTTATTATAAATCGTTCTTTTTATTTTAAAAAGAACACAATACAATACAGAGTGAAAACAGAATTAATTATTAGATCGAACTCCTCTGATATTGACTTTGCTTTATTAAAAGATGGTAGATTAACTGCCTTAAATAATGAAACCAATGATAATAAATTCTCCGTTGGAGATATTTTTTTAGCAAAAATTGGAAAAGTGTTGTCTGGCTTAAACGCTGCATTTGTTAATGTGGGTTACGAAAAAGACGGCTTTTTACATTATCATGATTTAGGTGCGCAAATGCAATCTTTAAATAAATTTATAAAAGGCATAAACTCAGGTAAAATAAAAGATTACACTTTAAAAAATTTTCAACTTGAAACCGAAATTGATAAAAACGGAAGTATTGTTGACATTCTTAAATCGGGTCAAAGCTTATTGGTTCAAATTGTAAAAGAACCTATTTCTACTAAAGGACCTCGTATGAGTTCTGAAATTTCCATAGCTGGAAGGTATTTAGTATTAGTTCCATTTTCTGACAGAGTATCTGTATCACAGAAAATTATGGATAATCATGAGAAAGACCGATTAAAAAGACTTATTAGAAGCATTAAACCTAAGGGTTTTGGAGTAATTGTTAGAACTGTTGCCGAAAATAAAAAAGTAGCAGAACTAGATAAAGATTTACAAAATTCATTAGAAAAATGGATTGTAATGTGCAAGAAGATTAAAGCTGCTCATGCACAACACACACCCGTAAAAGTATTAAGTGAATTAAACAGAGCATCCTCTATTTTAAGAGATTTGTTTAATGATACTTTTACAAGTATTGTTACTAGCGAAGAAGCTATGTACATTGAAACCAAAGATTACATGCAAGAAATTGATCCTGATAAAGAATCTATCGTTAGTTTATACAAGTCAAAAGTTCCAATTTTTGAACATTATGGCATCGAACGTCAAATTAAAACGTCTTTTGGAAAAACAGTCTCAATGAGTAAAGGTGCTTATTTAGTGATTGAACATACAGAAGCATTGCATGTTATTGATGTTAATAGTGGTAATAGATCTAATAAAGCCGATTCACAAGCAGACACTGCTCTTGAAGTTAATTTAATTGCTGCTTCAGAAATAGCAAGACAATTACAGTTAAGAGATATGGGCGGAATAATTGTGGTAGATTTTATTGATATGCATGCTGTTGAACATAGACAAAAACTCTATGATCACTTGAAAGCTGAGATGGCTTTCGACAGAACAAAGCACAAAATATTACCTCCAAGTAAATTTGGTTTAGTTCAAATTACAAGGCAACGTGTTCGACCAGAATTGGTAATTAAAACTCAAGAACCAAACCCAAGTGGAATTGGTGAAGTAGAGGCTCCTATAATAATATTAGATAAAATAGAAGCGGAGCTCGAAAGACTTGTAAGTCAAAAAACAAATACCAAAATTGTACTTAATGTACATCCTTTTATTGCAGCTTATTTAAAAAAAGGAATTCCATCTATTCAACAAAGATGGATTGCTAAACACAAAAAGTGGATTAAAATTTTACCTAGAAATGCTTATCAATATTTATTTTTCAATTTCACCAATAAAGAAGGTGAAATAATTGAATAAAGCAATTCCAATATCCAAAAAGTCCTGCATTTATGCAGGGCTTTTTTTAAAACCAAAACCCAACATTAAAATACCAATAATTCTGTTTATGGTCTGGTGACCAAGTATAATTTAATTCAATTGGTCCAATAAAAGTATCTAAGCCATATCCCAATAAATATCCCGATTTGGTGTTTTCAAAAATCTTTCCCTTATTAAATAAATCTTTATCAAATCGAGCATAATTAGCAGTGGCCGAAATATAATTTTTTTTAATAAATTCATACCTTAAGGTAAAAGTTGATTTTAAAAATGAATTTGAATTTAATTCGGCTAAACTATAGCCATAAAAAGGAATAAAATTATTGATAAAATTTTCTCCATAACTACCTAAATTATAATCCAATGCTCTATTCGAATTATCTCCCATTGTAATACCCACTTCGGAAATATAGTGACCTGTTAATTTATTAAAAAGCGTGTTAACCATTCCGAACTTACTTTTAAACTGAGAAAATGACTTAAATTCTATGTGCTCTACTGCTAAATCATTCGGGTAATCTGATGATGCCAAATACCACCTTAATTCAGAATCTAGATAAAAACCTCTTTTTTGAAAATATTTTTTATCGTAGGTGTCAATCTTAAAATAAGTGATTAAATTAAAGTAATTAGATTTGTCAAAATAGGATTTATCTCTATCTGTATTTGAATTATCTAATGAAGTAATTGTTTCAGTAAATGCTTTTACCCTTTTATGTTCAGCACCTAAACCAAATGCAAATTTTCTACTAAAAACCGTTTGGAAATACAACAAATTAGAAAAATCTTCATACACTAAATTAATTTTATTAACATTACCTTCCTCAAAATTCACATTTGCATTAAAACTATTATATCTAGATTTAAAGCCAAAACTCCAATAAAATCCGTTATCTACAAAGTAATTGAAATTATACCTTAAATTATCACCTAATATAATATCGGTCGAAATTACATCGTTTTTATTAAGTACGTGCTTTGACGTTATATTTAATAAAACACCCGTTTTGTACAAATTATCATAATGAATTCCAAGTTGTAAAAAATTAGATAATAGATTCTCTTTCATATTTAATTTTAAAACAACTCCATCCTTTTCATCAATTAATTGATATTCAATGCTTTCAAAATTCCCTGTTGCAGTTAAATTATTTATACTTTCAATCAAACTTTTATAACTGGTTGCGTTTTTTATATTCAAATTAAGTTTCCCTAGCACATAGGCTCTAGTATAATTATTATTGCCTTCTATATGTATTCTTTTTATGAAATACTTTTTAACAATTGATGTTTTCAATTTGGGGACATCTTTCTTAATTTGTGCATTTGCTATAGCTTCCAATTCCTTTATATATTGCCTTGCTGCAATTTCACCTTCCAACATAATTTCATTAGTTTTACTAAATGAAATTACATTGAAATGGTCCAATTTAGGTTTAATTAAAACATCGACCAGATTGTGTTTGGAAGCTAAGGTGTTATACATTTGAAAACCAACAATTTGATTTAAAATATCCAACCCAGAAATTAAATTTTCTTTCTCACTTAGACCACCTTGAATATCTATTCCTATTATTACATCAGCACCCATAGCAATAACTTCTTCAACTGGAAAATTATTGACAATTCCCCCATCTGAAAGTAATTTTCCATCTATTTCAACTGGCGCTAAAAGTGTTGGGTATGAACTGCTCGCTTTTACAGCTTCCGGTAAAAACCCAGATTTTAACACTTCTTGTTTTCCCGTTGCTAAATCCGTTGCTATGCAAATAAACGGAATTGGAAGTTTGCTAAAATCGTTTATATTATTAACATGCTGCGTTAAACTAGTTAATAAATTTAATACATTTTGACCCTCAGAAATTGCTTTAGGAATCCCAATTTTTCTATTTTTTATTGGAAGGGAAATGGAATAGTTTTCACCTGCTTCTTTTTCGTAAAAGGGTTTTGATTTTCGAGGCAAATCGTTTGTTAAAATTTTTGAGAAATTAATTGTTCTTACAATAGAATCTAATTGATCTGCAGTATAACCTGAAGCATAAAGTGCACCAACTATTGCTCCCATACTTGTTCCTCCAATATAATCCACTCGAACACCTGCTTCTTCTATAACTTTTAAAGCCGCCACATGAGCAAACCCTTTAGCGCCGCCACCGCTTAATACCAAACCAACTTTAATGTCCTTTTTTTCTTCATTTTGAGAAAAACAAAAAACAACGTTAATTAATAGAATTAAGGTTAAAATTCTTTTCATTCACTTTTTTTATGGTAATAATTATAAACTTTTGTAGCCTTTGAATCTCCAATTATTGAAGCCATCTCTTCAAAGGAAGCTTCAGTAATTCTTTTTACAGATTTAAATTGCTTCATTAAAGATACAATAGTTTGCTCACCTATACCAGAAATTTGCTCTAGTTCATTAACTAACGAACTTTTGTTTCTTTTATTTCTATGATGTGAAATACCAAAACGATGAGCTTCATTTCTTAATTGTTGAATTATTTTAAGAGTTTCTGATTTCTTATCTAAATAAAGTGGAATGGAATCGTTTGGAAAATAGATTTCCTCTAAGCGTTTTGCAATTCCAATAATGGCTATTTTATTTCTTAATCCTAAAATATCTAGACTTTTTAGTGCCGAAGAAAGTTGTCCCTTTCCGCCATCAATTATTATTAATTGTGGTAATGATTGATCTTCTTCTAACATCCTTTTATAACGCCTAAAAACAACCTCTTCCATGGATGCAAAGTCATCTGGCCCTTCCACTGTTTTAATATTGAAATGCCTGTAATCATTTTTGCTTGGCTTTCCGTTTTTATAAACTACACACGCCGCTACAGCATTGGTTCCTTGAATATTTGAATTATCAAAACATTCAATATGTCTTGGCTCCAAAGATAAATGCAAATCCTTTTTCATTTGAACCATTATTCTATTTACATGCCTATCTGGATCAACAATTTTTATTTGTTTAAATTGTTCTTGACGGTAATATTTAGCGTTTCGTAAGCTTAATTCTACTATTCGTTTTTTATCTCCCAATTTAGGAACAGTAACCTTTATATTCTCTCCTAATTCAACTTCAAAAGGCACATAAATTTCTTTAGATTGAGAGTTAAATCGTTGACGAATTTCAATGATGGCTAGCTCTAACAATTCCTTATCCTCTTCATCCAATTTCTTTTTAATCTCGGTCGTATGAGATTGAATAATTGCTCCATTAATAATTTTAAAAAAATTAACGTAACTGTAACTTTCATCTGAAATAATTGAAAAAACATCTACATTGGTAATTGATGGGTTTACAACTGTAGATTTTGCTTGATAATTAGCTAATAAATCAATCTTTTCTTTAATTTTTTGAGCGTCTTCAAACTCCATTTCATTCGAATAATTCACCATTAAATTATGAAACGATTTTATTGCCTCTTTAAAATTTCCTTTAACAATATTTTTAATAGCAGTAATATCGTTATTGTACTCTTCTTCTGATTGCAAATTTTCACAAGGACCTTTACAGTTTCCAATATGAAAATCTAAACACACTTTATATTTTTGTAATTCTATATTTTTTTCACTTAAATCGTAATTACAACTTCGTAACAAAAACAATTCTTTTATTAAATCTAATAATGCCTTTGCTGTTCTTACTGATGTGTATGGTCCAAAATATTCAGAACCATCTTTTATCACATTCCTTGTCAAAAATATTCTTGGAAATCGTTCTTTTTTAATGCAAATCCAAGGATAGGTTTTATCATCTTTTAACATTACATTGTATCGGGGCTGATACTTTTTAATTAAATTATTCTCTAAAAGCAACGCATCTGTTTCTGTTTCAACTACAATGTGCTCAATAGTAACAATTTTATTTACTAATACTTTTGTTTTACCATTGTCATGCTTTTTTGTAAAATATGAAGAAACTCTTTTTTTTAAATTCTTTGCTTTACCAACATACAAAATCTTTCCATTTTTATCGTAATACTGATAAACTCCAGGTTGATTTGGTAACGTTTTAATTTGAATTTCTAATTCCAAAAAATTATTGTTTTAAAAATTAAAAATACTCTTTTTTATTGAAAGTGAATTTAATAAAAGTGCGCAGTAAGTGAAATGTTTGTTATTTAATAATCATATAATCTAACCTCAAAATCTTCAAATGCTAAAATAGTTCGCTAAAAACAAAAAAGTTATGAGGTGTGTTTTTATTTTCAACTTTCATATAAACAAAATTATGAGTAATACTTTTTCTTTAACCAAAAAGAAACTCTCACTAATAAAATAAGTGCAGGAACCTCCACTAAAGGACCTATAACACCAGCAAAAGCTTGTCCAGAGTTTAAACCGAAAACAGCAATTGCCACAGCAATTGCTAATTCAAAATTATTACCTGCTGCTGTAAATGCCACGGCTGCGGTTTTATCATAAGTAGCGCCCATTGCTTTGGTTATAAAAAAGCCAATAAGAAACATTATAGCAAAGTATATTAATAAAGGCACTGCTATTATCAACACATCCATTGGTATTTCAACAATTAATTCTCCTTTTAAAGAAAACATAACTACAATTGTAAATAGTAAGGCTATTAATGTTAAAGGTGAAATAGTGGGAATAAATTTTTGAGTATACCAATTTTCTCCTTTTAATTTTACTAAAATTACTCTACTTAAAATTCCTAATAAAAATGGTATTCCTAAATAAATAGCTACACTTTCAGCTATAGTAACAATAGAAATATCTACTATGGCACCTTCAAACCCAAAATAAGGAGGTAGTACTGTTATAAATAACCATGCATAAAAACTATACGCAAATACTTGAAAAATGCTATTTAATGCAACCAAACCAGCACCATATTCGCTACTTCCTTCAGCAAGATCGTTCCAAACCAATACCATTGCTATACAACGTGCTAAGCCAATTAAAATCAAACCTACCATATATTCAGGATAGTCATGCAAAAAAGTAATTGCCAACATGAACATTAAAACTGGGCCAATTATCCAGTTTAACAGTAATGAAATAGACAATATTTTTACATTTTTAAATATTCTAGGTAAGAGGGCGTAGTTCACTTTGGCTAAAGGTGGGTACATCATTACAATTAGACCAATTGCTATAGGAATGTTGGTTGTACCGCTACTCAATGAATCTATTAAAATTGGAAATGAAGGTGTAAAATAGCCTATTCCAACACCCAATGCCATTGCTATAAATATCCAAAGTGTTAAATAACTATCGAGAAAATTTAATTTTTTTTTCATTTTTTGATTAGCAACAGCCCGTTCCAGGATTACAATTATTTGGTTTTTTAGCAAACACTGTGATACTAAATATACCAATATTAGAATTTTTAAACAATACTAGCGCTTCATCACCTAAATAATTTTTTAAAATATCATCTGGAAGCAAAATAGGTTTCTCTTTTTGAATTTCAATACCAACAAATCCACTTTCTTTAATTAAATCTAAATAGGCTTCTTTTTGAATGGCTCCTGATACACATCCTGCATACATTTCTGCCTGTTGGGTAAGCTCAAGAGGTAAATCACCTATTAAAACCACATCTGAAATACTAAAATGTCCACCGGGTTTTAGAACTCTAATTATTTCATCAAATACTCCTTTCTTATTAGGCACTAAATTAAGTACACAATTACTAACAACAACATCAACTAAATTAGAAGACACAGGTAATTTTTCAATATCTCCTAACCGAAATTCTACATTGTTAAATTCTCTTTTTTCACCATTTTCACGTGCTTTTTCAATCATAATAGGTGTGAAATCAACGCCAATTACTTTCCCTTTTACGCCTGTTTGAGCTCTAGCAACAAAGCAATCATTACCAGCCCCACTTCCTAAATCTAATACAGTATCGCCTTCTTTAATTAAAGCGTATTCTGTTGGAAGCCCACAACCTAAACCTAAATCGGCCTCCGGATTATAACCTTCTAGATTTTCGTAACTATCACTCATAATGTTATATACTTCTGTTGAGCATTCTCCAGAACCGCAACATGAAGCCCTATTTTCATTTTGGTCTTGTAAGGCAATTTCACTATATTTTTGCTTTACCAAATCTTTTAATTCTTGGGCAGTTTTCATATTAAATTAATTTTATATAATAAAAAATTGAAAAAATGTGTTATTAACAACATTTTATTTTTGGATTAGTATCTTGATTTAAAAAATTTATAAAAAGCTGTTTCATTTCCTTCCAAACCTTATCATCAATACAATAACAACTACTTGTACCTTCAATAGTTCCTTTTATAATACCTAAATTTTTCAGTTCTTTTAAATGCTGAGAAATTGTTGGTTGAGCTAAACCAATTTCATTTACCAAATCACCACAAATACAAGTATTTAATTTAAAAAGTTGCTGTAAAATGGCCACTCTAGCGGGATGCGCAAAGGCTTTTGCAATTAATGAAATTTGATTTTGATTCTCATTAAATATTTCAGATTTAGTTGTCCCCATCTTGCTTTATTATTTTATTGCAATAATACGATAAATAATAAAATATCAAAAAATAATATCTTTAAATTTTAAAAAATATTATAATTCGTTTGGAAATGCTTTTTTGTTAAAAACAATTAATAATCCAACCCCTGTAGAAATAGCAGAATCAGCAACATTAAAAATAGCATTAAAAAAAGTAAATGGTTTTCCTCCAAAAAAAGGCATCCAATTAGGCAAGTCTCCACTCCAAATGGGGAAATATAGCATGTCAACTACTTTTCCAAAAAATAATTTACCATACGGTTCATTAGAAAATAGCTGAGCTACTTCATGACCATTTGGTGTATTAAATATTAACCCATAAAAAATAGAGTCTATTATATTACCTATTGCCCCAGCAAAAATTAAAGATACCGCTACAATCAAAATAGAATGTGCTTTTTGTTGAATTGATTTATATAACCAATACCCAATACCCGAAATTGCTACAATTCTAAACAATGAAAGAAATAATTTTCCTGCTTTACCACCGAACTCAAAGCCCCAAGCCATTCCGTTATTTTCAATAAAATGAATTCTAAACCAATCGAAAACAAAAATTTCTTCTCCGTAATAAAAATTAGTTTTAATATAAATTTTACTCCATTGATCAATGAACAAAACTGTAAAAATAATTATAAGTGCTTTTTTCAATTTTTAAAAATTTTATTAAAAAAATGAAGCTCCCAAATTAGGAAGCTCCATTCAATATTAATGCGTACTACTTTACTGCTGCATATTTTTAGCCTCGATGCTTAATGTTGCATGTGGAACTAATTTTAATCGTTCTTTAACAATTAATTTCCCTGTAACACGGCAAACACCATAGGTTTTATTTTCAATTCTAATTAAAGCGTTTTTTAAATCTCTAATAAATTTTTCTTGCCTAATAGCAAGAGCTACATTTGCCTCTTTAGACATGGTTTCTGAACCTTCTTCAAATGCTTTAAAAGTTGGAGAGGTATCGTCAGTTCCATTATTACTATCGTTCTTAAATGCGCTTTTTATTAAGGCCAAATCCTCTTCTGCAGCTTCAATTTTTCTTAAGATTAGTTCTTTAAATTCAACTAAATCTTTGTCTGAGTATCTATTATTTTCGGTCATAATTACATTTTTTCAATTAAAATTTTCGTGTTAACATCGTCAAAAGCAATTTCTATCCCATGTTCTAAAAACTCTTCATAAACCAGCTCATTAGTTAATGTTTCTGTTTTTATATAGTCCTCATTTGCTGCTATTGATTGTTCTAATATACTATTTTTTTGAATAACTAATTTAATTTTATCTGTTACATCTAAACCAGACTCTTTTCGTAAATTTTGAACTCTATTAATTAGCTCTCTTGCATTCCCTTCTTTTCGTAGTTCATCGGTAATTGTTACGTCTAAAGCAACTGTAAGGCCTCCTTGATTTGCTACCAACCATCCTTCTATATCTTGAGAGGTAATTTCGAAATCTTCCTGTTCTAAAAATACAACATTTTCGTTTATTTTTAACGAAATTCCACCTTGTTTTTCAACAATTGAAATATCTTCTTGAGTTAAATTTTGAATGGCCTCTGAAACAAACCTCATCTCTTTACCAAACTTAGGCCCAAGTATCTTAAAATTAGGTTTTATAGTCTTAACCAACATCCCAGAAGCATCATCGATCAGTTCAATTTCTTTTACATTTACCTCAGATTTTATTAAGTTTTCAACAGCTAAAATTTCTTCCCTTTCTTTTTCATCCAAAACGGGAATCATAATTCGTTGTAATGGTTGACGCACTTTTATCATTTCCTTTTTACGAAGTGACAAAACCATAGAAGATATTTTTTGAGCTTGTTGCATTTTATGTTCCAACTTACTATCTACCAAATTTTCATCAAAAGTTGGAAAAGTACCCAAATGTATCGATTCAAAATCTTCCTTTCCTGTTACACTCATTAAATCTTTGTAAAGATTGTCCATAAAAAATGGTGCAATTGGTGAACTTAATTTTGCTACCGTTAACAAACAAGTGTATAACGTTTGATATGCCGATATTTTATCGTGTTCGTAATTCCCTTTCCAAAAACGTCTTCTGCTTAAACGAACAAACCAGTTACTTAAATTCTCACCAACATATTCCTGAATTGCACGTGCGGCCTTGGTTGGTTCGTAGTCTTCATAAAAACTTTCAACATTTTTCACCAGTGTATTTAATTCTGATAAAATCCAACGATCTATTTCTGGCCTTTCGTTAATTGCAATTTCATCCTCAGCATAGGTAAAATTATCAAGATTTGCATAAAGAGAAAAGAATGAGTAAGTGTTGTATAAGGTACCAAAGAATTTACGGCGAACTTCGTCTACACCTTCAATATCAAATTTTAAATTATCCCAAGGATTTGCATTTGAAATCATATACCACCGTGTAGCATCTGCACCGTATTTATCCATTGTTTCAAATGGATCCACAGCATTTCCTAATCGTTTCGACATTTTTTTACCTTCTTTATCTAACACCAATCCGTTAGAAACTACATTTTTATATGCCACCGAATCAAAAACCATGGTTGAAATAGCGTGTAATGTATAAAACCACCCACGTGTTTGATCCACTCCTTCAGCAATAAAGTCCGCAGGGAAGAATTTATTTTCGTCAATTAATTCTTTATTTTCAAACGGATAATGCCATTGTGCATAAGGCATAGAACCTGAATCGAACCAAACGTCAATTAAATCTGATTCGCGTTTCATTGGTTGTCCTTTTGCAGAAACCAACACTACTTTATCAATAATATTTTTATGAAGATCTATTTTATCATAGTTTTCATTACTCATATTTCCAACTTCAAAATCAGAGAATATATCATGCATCATAAAACCTGCCTCAACAGATTTTTTCATCTCCATTTTTAATTCTTCAACCGAACCAATAATTATTTCTTCGGTTCCGTCTTCAGTTCTCCAAATTGGCAGCGGAATTCCCCAATACCGAGATCGAGATAAATTCCAGTCATTGGCATTCTTTAACCAATTTCCAAAACGACCTTCTCCAGTTGATTTTGGTTTCCAGTTAATAGTATTATTTAAATCGAACATTCTATCACGCTTCTCGGTCACTTTTATAAACCAAGAATCCATTGGATAATATAAAACTGGTTTGTCAGTTCTCCAACAATGTGGATAGCTGTGACGGTATTTTTCTACATGAAATGCTTTATTTTCTTCTTTTAATTGTATTGAAATTTCTACATCTAAAGAGCGTTCTGGTGCTTCACCTTCATCGTAATATTCGTTCTTTACATATTTTCCAGCATATACACCCATGTGCTTAGTAAACCTTCCTTGTAAATCTACTAATGGAACTGGATTCCCATTGTCATCTAACACTAACATTGGTGGCACTTCTGGGCTTGCTTGTTTTGCAACCATAGCATCATCGGCACCAAAAGTTGGAGCGGTGTGTACAATTCCTGTTCCATCTTCAGTAGTCACAAAATCACCTGAAATAACTCTAAAAGCATTTTCTGGATTTTGATATGGAAGTGTAAATGGCAATAATTGTTCGTATCTAGATTCTAATATATCAGCGCCTTTAAATTCTTGAACAACAATGAAAGGAATTTTCCCTGCCTTGCCGGCAGGCAGGTTGTCGTTTTCTTTGAATTCAGAAAGTAACGATTCATCTTCAATTGAAAAGAATTTTCCTGCAAATTGTTTTCCAACTAAATTTTTAGCTAAAATTACATTAATAGGCTCAAAAGTATATTGGTTGAAAGACTTAACCAACACATAATCTATCTTCTTACCAACTGTTAACGCAGTGTTTGAAGGCAACGTCCATGGTGTAGTTGTCCAAGCTAAAAAGTAGACATCTCCAGCTATTTCTTGTAAAAAATTTGGCAACGTATTTTTTATAGCTTTAAACTGAGCAACCGCAGATGTATCTGTAACATCTTGGTACGTTCCTGGCTGATTTAATTCGTGAGAACTTAGTCCAGTACCTGCTTTTGGTGAATATGGTTGGATGGTATATCCTTTATAAATCAATCCTTTTTTATACATTTCAGCCAATAACCACCAAACAGTTTCCATGTATTTTGGCTTGTAAGTAACGTATGGATCTTCCATATCTACCCAATGCCCCATCCGGTGTGTCAAATCTTCCCACACATCGGTATAACGCATCACCGCAGTTTTACATGCCTCGTTATATTCTTCAACAGTAATCTTTACACCAATATCTTCTTTGGTAATTCCTAATTCCTTTTCAACACCTAATTCTATGGGTAATCCGTGAGTGTCCCAACCTGCTTTACGCTTCACTTGGAAGCCTTGCAAGGTTTTATAACGGCAAAAAATATCTTTAATAGCACGAGCCATCACGTGGTGAATTCCAGGTAACCCATTTGCTGAAGGTGGCCCCTCAAAAAACACATAGGGTTTGTTTTCACTCCTAGTAGTGATACTTTTTTCGAAAATATTTTCTGCTTCCCAAAATAACAATGTTTCATTGGCTATTTTGGAAAGGTCCAAACCCTTATATTCTCTAAACTTTTTACTCATTTTTACCCTTAATTCAATTAGTTTGCGAAATTACATATTTTATTGAAAATAACAGTTTGAAAATGTTAAAAAAATTATCACATAAAACATTGATGTTAATTGTGTTAATTTTGATTTTATATTCAATAAAAAGAAGAATTTTACTGCTATTTATGGGAAATAAAAAACGCCTCTGTGGAGGCGTCTCATATCTTTGGGTAACTTATTAATTCCTGATAATATAATTATAAGACCCCAACATTAGAATTTGGTCACCAAAAAATATTTTTTTTACATATTTCTTTCACTTTTAATCTGTTCATATGCTTTTTGTACTTCTTTAAACTTATCTTCAGCGCCTTTAACGTGTTCATCACCAAGATGTTGTAATTTATCAGGATGGTGTTTTTTTACCATTTTTCTATAAGCTAATTTTACTTCTTCATTTGAAACATTTTTGTCTATTTCTAAAATAACATAGGCATTATTAACACTTTCATAAAACATTGCCTTTATAGATTCAAAATCATTGTGATTGATATTTAAATATCCTGCCAATGTTTTAATAGCTCCAATTTCCAATTCTGATACAATTCCGTCGGCCTTAGCAATTCCGAATAAAAAATGTAACAATTGCAATCGAGCTGCATGCGAAAGATTTTGTCTGATTTGAATACAAACTTGCCTTGTCGAAAAATCGTTATTTTCAGTAAATCCTTTAAACAACTTAAATGCATTGTTGGCCCTTTCTTCACCGTACATTACAATAAAATGCTGACGAACAAAATTCAATTCGGTTTGATTCACTTTCCCATCTGCTTTAATAACAACTGCAGAAAGCAACAATAAACTAATTTCAAAATCACCAGATTGTGCATTTGCACTAGCAGACCTATATTGCCTTACTTGCTCAATATCTTGTTTCGAAAACCCGCTTAAGACACTTCCTAAAACAAAACCTAAAACACTACCAATTGGTCCACCCAATGTAAAACCTAAACCAGCACCTATCCACTTTACAAAATTTGCCATATTCTAAAATAAAGTTTCAAATATACGTAGTTTTATACTTATTTTTAAAAACAAAGCATACACTTAAATTGAAAAAAACATCATTTTACTTTAAATCTGTTATATTTGCAGCTTCAATTATTTAACTAAAAAAATATATTATGTATCCACAAGAAATAGTAAAACCAATGCAACTTGAATTAGAAAACGCTGGTTTTACATCATTACATTCGGCTCAAGAGGTAGAAGAAGCGTTAAAAAAAGAAGGCACTACATTGGTAGTTGTTAATTCTGTATGTGGCTGTGCCGCTGGTACTGCACGTCCTGGAGCGGTAGTCTCTTTGCAATACGATAAAAAACCTACTAATCTAGTAACTGTTTTTGCAGGTGTTGATTCAGATGCAACGGCTAAAGCACGTGAATTTATGGTTCCTTTTCCTCCTTCATCTCCAGCCATTGCACTGTTTAAAGACGGTACACTAGTTCACATGTTAGAACGTCATCATATCGAAGGAAGACCCGCAGAAGTAATTGCTTCAAATTTAGCAGGTGCTTATGAAGAATATTGCTAAAATAATTTTCAAAATTAATTTAAATTTGGATTGATTTTTGATGTTTTTTAAACTCAATTGAATAATCTATTTATGAAAATGTTTATTTCATTTACAAAAATACTTCTGTTTTTACCATTCCTTTTTTGTTGCTCAAACGAAAGTGAAGGGTATCAAGAAGATGATTTAAAAGAATTAAATTCTTTAAAAAAAGAAATTGATCAACTTGTTGCAACAGGTAGTTGCATCGAAAATTCCAACTGTGATTATTTGGCCTTTGGAAGTAAACCCTGTGGAGGTCCATGGAGTTACATAGTGTTTAGTAAATCTGTTAATATTGATTTATTAAAGGAAAAAGTAGCCATTTACAATTTGAAAGAAAGTGTCTATAACAAAAAATGGAGCATTGGTTCAGATTGCGCTTTTGCAATGCCTCCAACAGCGCTTTCTTGTGTAGACGGTAAATGTGTTGCTGTTTTTTGAAAATATTTTGTGTTTTTTGAAAATTTTAAATCCTAAAAAAATATTTTTTTTAGGATTTTTTTTGATTGTATTTCATTTATAAAAGTAGTGCTTATAATGATCATACATTCCCTAATGTTTCAATAGGCAAACAACCCTTATATGCCCCTGGAATTGGATCATAAGTCAATACTTCTTTACCAATTTTTTCTGAGGTATAATACCCAAATAAGGTATAATTTCTTACAGAGAATAAAAACTTATACATTAAATAATCCTCTTTTCTGCTATTACTTACCTCAGATTCCGTTAACCTTTGTTCTTGTATTATCTTTTCTGTTTCAAATATTGGTAATTTAAAGTACGTTTCAAATAATTGCTCAATTTCTTGTCTAAAACCCTTTTCTACTCTTTTTTCAAAGTTGTCTTCAAATTTTTGGATAAAAATAGTTGCTCCCTTTTGAAATATCTTTTGATTACTTTCAAATTCAACTTCTTTATACATTTTATCAATAAATTGAGGAACGTTAACATCTAATGCCCCAGGAATTTCAGATGCTGGTAAAATAATGTCAACTAAGTGGGTTACTAAATGTTTTTCTTCAGATGATAAAAATAAAGGCTTCCAAGTTTCAACGCTTTCTGTACAAGATGATAGTATATTAATTATTGTTGGAGTGGCAACTACATATCCAAAACTTAAGGATAAATTTTTTAGCGCTGTTCTACGTTTCATAACTTCTTTTTATTCTTTTTTAGCTCTTCAGCGGCATGATTTGCTGCTCTTGCCGTTAATGCCATATATGTTAACGAAGGGTTTTGACAAGCAGAAGAAGTCATACATGCGCCATCGGTCACATATACATTTGGTACTGAATGTATTTGATTATTTTTATTTAATACAGATGTTTTTGGATCAAGCCCCATTCGAGCTGTACCCATTTCATGAATACCTAGACCTGGGTAAAAAGATTCTGTTTTATCGAATCCTTTAACATTTTTATATCCCGCTGCTTCAAGCATTTTTACAGCCTGCTCTTGCATGTCTTTTCGCATTTTCTTTTCATTATCTTTAAATTCCACATCAAAATCAACCGTTGGTAATCCCCATTCATCTAATTTATCATAATTCAAACTAATCTTATTATCATGATAAGGCAAACATTCTCCAAAACCACCCATGCCAATAGACCATTGACCTGGTTTTGTCAATTCTTCTTTCAACTCTTTTCCATAACTCATTTCCGCTACAGCACTACTCCAATCGTTTCTTAAAGCAGCTCCCTGATATCCATATCCTCTTATAAAATCTTTTTGTTCACTTTTTTTATCCAAATTTCTAAATCTTGGTATATAAAACCCATTTGGTCTTCTACCTTTATAATATTTATCTTGGTGTTCCTCTACGGTTGCATATGCTCCAACATTTAATTGATGATCCATTACATTATGTCCAAGTTCCCCGCTATCATTACCCAAACCATTAGGAAATCTATTTGATTTCGATTGCATTAAAACACTTGCAGTTGCAATAGTAGAGGCGCAACAAAATATAATCGATGCTTTAAAAAAATGTTTTTCTTTGGTTAAAGTATCAATTACTCTCACACCTGAAGCTAATCCTTTTTGCTCATCGTATACTATTTCAAAAGCAATTGAATTCGGTCTTAATGTCATATTTCCTGTTCGTTCAGCAGCTGGTAGCGTCGATGAATTACTACTAAAATAACCTCCAAATAAACAACCTCTTATACATCTATCTCTAAATTGACAGTTTGATCTTCCTTCATGCACTTTATCTCCTGTTAAATTCGCTGTTCTACCAATTGTAAGAATTCTATCATCAAATTTTTCAGCTAAACCTCTTCGAAAATCCAACTCTACACAATTCAATTCCATCGGTTTAGATAATTTCCCGTCAGGTAAATGGGCAAGACCTAAATTTTCTCCAGATACGCCTATATATTGCTCAACTTTATCATACCAAGGTTCAATATCTTTATAACGTATTGGCCAATCTACCCCGAAACCATCTTTTTTATTAGCTTCAAAGTCCAAGTTGCTCCATCGATACGATTGTCTTCCCCAAGTTATTGATCTGCCTCCGACATGATAACCTCTTATCCAATCAAATCGTTTTGTTTCGGTATACGGATGTTGAATATCATCTACAAACCAATGATTATGAGCTGGATTAATTAACCCCTCTGATCTATTTTGTTTTTGTTGACGTTCTAAATCTTGTTTTGAGGCCTTTCCTCTAAATTCAAAATCCCATGAATCCTTAAGCATGGTAGGGTAATCTTCAATATGTTTAACCATTCGCCCTCTTTCCAATACTAAGGTTTTTAAACCATTTTCACAAAGTTCTTTTGCAGCCCAACCGCCTGTAATACCAGTTCCTATAACTATAGCATCGTATTCAGGTTGTTTATTAATCTCATTTTTAAGCATTGATTATAAGAAATTTTATAATTAAAATATTTTTTTCGGTTGCTAATATAACAATTTATAGCCTTAATATTTAACAACCATGCTGTAATAAAAATTAATTATTGTTTTCAAATATTAAAGCATTTTTAAAAGAATATTCATTAAATTTATGCCTAGTTAAATAATTATTAATCTTTTAAATTCATAATAAATTGTGAAAAAAAATATTCATTTCATGTCAAAATCAGTTTTAATTTATTTTGCGCTTGTAATTCTAGGGGTTAGCGCTTGTACTTCGTCAAAAACTAAAGAAAAAGAAATTGCATTATTATCAAAAGAAATCTTACAGAAAGAACCTTCTTTATTTTTTAAAATTTCTTTAGCTCAGTGGTCTTTAAATAAGGCCATTTTAAGAGAAAAAACCCTAGATCCATTAGATTTTGCTAAAAAAGCCAATGAATTAGGCTTTGATGGTATAGAGTATGTAAGTCAACTTTATAAAGTGGAATTAGCAAAAGGCGATAATCCAAAAATTGCCATGGAAAATCTATTGAAAATACTTAAAATTAATAGTGAAAAATATAATGTAGAAAATGTTCTAATTATGGTTGACGGTGAGGGTGATTTGGCTTCATTGGATAATAACGAAAGAAGTAACGCTGTTGAGAATCATAAAAAATGGGTAGATGCTGCCGCCTATTTAGGTTGTCATTCAATTAGAGTTAATGCTCATGGAAAGGGTAGTTCTACAGATGTTGCAAATGCTGCAATAAATAGCTTAAGTGAATTAGCCGACTATGCTAAAGAAAAAAATATTAATGTTATAGTAGAAAATCATGGTGGATATACTTCAAATGGAGCTTGGTTGGCGGATGTAATGACCAAAATAGGAAAAGACAATTGCGGTACTTTACCAGATTTTGGTAATTTTTGTCAAACTAAAGATTATGGTTCAATTAATAGTGAAAACTGTAAAGATGCGTATGATATTTATAAAGGTGTTAAAGAATTAATGCCATTTGCAAAAGGAGTTAGTGCAAAAAGTTATGATTTTGATTCAGATGGTAATCAACCTAAAATTGATTATGTAAAAATGCTTCAAATTGTTAAAGATGCAGGCTACAAAGGTTATATAGGGGTTGAGTACGAAGGTAATAACTTAGATGAAATAGCTGGTATTATGGCCACTAAAAACCTTATGATAAAGGCTGCAAAAATGTTAAATTAAGTATCCTCATAAAATAGTTCCAAAAAAAATAATTAATTATAAAAGTATCAAATCATGAGTAGAATTAAAAAAGAAAATGCATTCTCGCGAAGAGACTTTGTGAAAAAAAGTTTAGTTGCAACAGCTGGTTTTACTATTATTCCATCTTTTACTGTAAGTGGTTTAGGCCATATTGCTCCAAGCGATAAGCTAAATATAGCTGGAATCGGTGTTGGTGGAATGGGGTTTAGTAACCTTAAAAAAATGGAAACCGAGAATATTGTTGGTTTGTGTGATGTTGATTGGAAATATTCTGATCGAGTTTTTAAACATTATCCAAAAGCTAAAATATATAAAGATTTTAGAAAAATGTATGATGAGCTAGGTAAATCTATTGATGCTGTTGTTGTGGCGACTGCTGATCATACTCATGCTATTATCAGCGCAGATGCAATTACAATGGGGAAACACGTTTTTTTGCAAAAACCTTTGACGCATACAGTTTATGAATCTCGACTTTTGACTAATCTAACAAATAAATACAAAGTAGCAACTTCCATGGGTAACCAAGGTGCATCTGGGGAAGGCGTTAATTTGATTGCAGAGTGGATAGCAAACAATGAAATTGGTGAAGTAACAAGTGTGGAAGCTTTTACTGACAGGCCAATTTGGCCACAAGGACAACCAATTCCAGGCGCTATGGAATCACCAGGAACATTAGATTGGGATCTTTTTGTTGGACCAGCAAAAATGAGACCATATAACGAAATTTACACTCCATGGAACTGGCGTGGATGGTGGGATTTTGGAACAGGAGCACTTGGTGACATGGCTTGTCATATTTTACATCCAGTTTTTGTTGGGCTCGAATTAGGGTATCCTATCTCTGCTCAAGCAAGTTCCACAATGTTACTTACAGACTCTGCACCAAATGCTGAAAAGGTAACCCTTACCTTCCCAAAAAGAATGTCTAAGAATAACCTAAATTTACCTCAAGTAGATGTTACATGGTATGACGGTGGTTTGCAACCAAATAAACCAGTAGGATGGCCAGAAGGTAAGGACATGAACAATTCAGGTGGTGGTGTTATTTTCCATGGTACCAAAGACACACTTATTTGTGGATGTTATGGTATGGATCCTTGGTTATTGTCAGGAAGAATTCCATCAGCTCCAAAATTCAGACGTAGAATTGAAGTTTCTCATGAACAAGATTGGATAAGAGCATGTAAGGAAAATGCAGGAAGTAGAATTGAAACCGCTTCACCTTTTAAAGAAGCTGGACCATTTAACGAAATGGTTGTAATGGGAGTACTTGCCGTTCGTCTTCAAAATTTAAATAAAAAATTGGAGTGGGATGGAAAAAACATGAAGTTTACCAATATAAATGATAATGAGTTTATTAAAATTATTAAAGAAGATAATTTTAAAATTCATGATGGACACCCAACTTTTGATCAAGTATGGACAGAACCAGTTAACGCAAATTTATTTGCAGAAGAATTGATTAAACATAATTATAGAAATGGATGGTCATTACCAGATATGCCAAAATAATTAAAAACATATTTATAAAAATAATAAAATTTAAACAAATGAAAACAAAAAATTTAATGTTTGGTTCTCTCATTCTTATCTTAATAATAAGTTGTAAACCTGAAATAAAAAAGCCTGTTGAAACTGCCGAAGAAGAAAAAGTGAATATAGAAACTCCAATAAATACGTTAACTCAAGCTGAAATAGAAGAAGGTTGGTTGCTACTTTTTGATGGTAAAACAGCTGAAGGTTGGAGAGGTTACAAAAAAGAATATTTACCTAATGGTTGGACAATTATTGATGGTACAATCCACTGTATTGGATCTGGAAGAGGTGAAGCTGGAAACAAGGAAGGTGGAGATATCCTTTATAATAAAGAATTTCAAAACTTTACCGTAAAATTAGAATGGAAAATTTCTGAAGGTGGAAATTCTGGTATATTTTACCTTGGACAAGAAAAGCTCGATTATATTTGGAAAACGGCACCAGAAATGCAAGTTCTTGATAATGAGAAACATCCTGACGCTAAATTAGGAAAAGACGGAAATCGAATGGCAGGTTCATTATACGATCTAATTCCAGCAAAACCACAAAACGCCAAACCGGTTGGAGAATGGAATACTGTTGAAATTACAGTTTATAAAGGAACTGTTGTGCACAAAATGAATGGTGAAAATGTTTTAGAATATCATTTATGGACTCCAGAATGGAACGAACTTGTTGCTGGAAGTAAATTCCCATCATTAAATAAAGACTGGGCCGATGTTGCTTCAAAAGGATATTTCGGACTACAAGACCATGGTGATGATGTTTGGTTCAGAAATATCAGAATAAAAGAATTGTAATATTTTTTAAAAAAAAATAAATATAAAAATCCACTTTAATTAAAGTGGATTTTTTAATTTTAAGCAATGAATAAACAACAAATAATTTCAAATACTGAAGTATTTATAAAAGCGAGCTTAATTAATGCCGAAGGTGGACATGATTGGTTTCATATTTTACGTGTTTGGAACAATGCCAAATTAATAGCAAAAGGAGAAAATATTGACTTGTTTATTGTTGAATTGGGTGCTTTATTGCACGATATTGCCGACTCAAAATTTCATAATGGTGATGAAACTATTGGACCTAAAATAGCACGTGAATTTTTAGAAAGTCAGCAAGTTGATGATTCTATTATCGTTCATATTGAAAAAATAATTTCGAACATATCATATAAAGGTGGAAATTTTGAGCAAAAATTCAATTCACCAGAACTTGCTATTATTCAAGATGCAGACAGGTTAGATGCAATTGGTGCAATTGGTATTGCTCGTTGTTTTAATTACGGAGGTTTTAAAAACAGGGAATTATACAACCCTGAAATTGCTCCAAAACTAAATCAAAATATAGAAGAATATAAAAAGTCAGACGCTCCAACAATTAATCATTTTTATGAAAAATTGTTATTATTAAAAGATAAAATGAACACCGTATCAGGTAAAAAAATTGCTGAAGAACGTCACCAATATATGGAAACTTTTCTTCAGCAGTTTTACAATGAATGGAATGGGGTAAAATAAATAATAAGTTTTATCTTTGAAGAAACAATTTGTTTAGGAATGATAAAGTTATGTTAATATCTTAAACCCAATTGATAGTTTTTATACTTTTGGCAACTATTGTTAAAACACATTGAAATATATGAATAGTTATAAACTTTTATCCTTCTTTTTTATACTAACTAGCTCGTTGGTTTTTTCTCAAACCACTGTTACACATAAAGTAGCTAAAGGTGAAAGTATTTATGCCATTGCTAAAAAATACGATGTAAAAGAAACGGTCATTTATGCCCTTAATCCTAAACTTAAAGGAAAGTTATTACAATTAAATACAATTGTTCAAATACCAAATAAACAAGTAAAAACGAATGAAATAGATCTTTCTCAAATACAAAATCATACTGTTGTTTCAGGCGAAACTTTATTTAGAATTTCAAAAAAATATGGGATTAGTATTCAAGAACTTGAACATTTAAACCCGTCTGTTACGGCAAAACTACCTATTGGTCATGTTTTAATATTAAGAGAAGAAGCTCCAATTGTAGCCATTGAAAATATTGTTGTAAAGGCACCTATTGAAGAAGTTGTATTTGAAACTTCACAAATTGATTTTTTAATTGAAACCGCATCGAAAAATATTGGTACTAGATACAGAAGAGGTGGAACAGGCGCTAAAGGTTTTGATTGTTCTGGATTAATGTATACTACTTTTAAAGAAATAAACATGACCCTTCCAAGATCGTCTCATCAACAAGCTAAAGTTGGAACCAAAATAGATCGTTCCGAAGCCAAAATAGGCGACTTAATCTTTTTTGCTACCAATAGAATAGGGAGCATAAGTCATGTGGGTATGATTACAGAAATTATTGAAGACGAAATAAAATTTATTCATTCTTCAACAAGTTTAGGTGTTATAATTTCATCCATTAAAGAGATGTACTATTCAAAAAGATTTGTTCAAATAAATAGAATTTTTTAAAATTTACTCAAAATTAGGTCTTCGTTTTTCTAAAAATGCCGTTGTCCCTTCTTTAAAATCATTGGTGCCAAAACTTTTCCCAAAATTTTCTATTTCAACATTGTAACCATTTACACCATTCGTAAAATTTGCGTTTACCGATTTTATTGCAGCGGTAATTGCCACAGAAGAGTTTCTTGCAATTTTTTGCGCTAGAGTTTCACAAAAAGATAATAATTCTTCTTGTGTTACCACATAATTTACAAGCCCCCAATCTTTAGCCTCATCAGCAGTTATCATTCCGGCAGTCATAATAAGTTCCATTGCTTTTCCTTTTCCTACCAATTGTGGCAAACGCTGTGTGCCTCCATACCCTGGAATTACACCCAAACTAACTTCTGGTAATCCCATTTTTGCATTGGAGCTTGCCACTCTAAAATGCGCTGCCATAGCCAATTCTAAACCTCCTCCAAGTGCAAAACCATTAATTGCTGCAATAACCGGAGTTTCTAGGTTCTCAATAAAATCGAATAATTTATATTGTCCTTCTCTTGCTAACTCAGCTCCTTCCAAAACTGAAAAATGAGCAAATTCTGAAATATCTGCACCAGCTACAAAAGCCTTTTCACCGCTTCCTGTAATTATAATTACCTTCACATTTTTATTGTTATTCAAACTTTTAAATGCTTCATGAAGCTCCTCAATAGTGTCTATATTTAAAGCATTCAATTTTTGAGGACGGTCTATTGTAATAAATGCAATATTTGCATCAATCTCAACTAAAATATTATTAAATTCCATTTCTTATTTTTTTGGTATTTCGATATTAAAAACGGTTCCAACTTGTTGTTTTGATGTAAAAGTAATTGTTCCGTTATATGCTTCAATTATGTTTTTAACCATTCCCAATCCCAATCCCATTCCACTGGATTTGGTCGTAAATTTTGGCTCAAAAACCCTTATTTTATCATTTTCCAAAATTCCCTTTCCATTATCCGCAATAACAATAATCACTTTTTCATTTTCTTCGGTTACAGTAACTTCAATTTTTTTGTGTTCAACTTCTTGTAATGCTTGAATGGCATTAGTTACTAAGTTTGTTATAACCCTTATTAATTGCGTTTTATCTAATTCTGCAATAATTGATTCCTTTTTAGGAAAATAATAAATATACTCTTCAGAAAAAATATCAAGTGCATGTTTTATAACTTCTACCACATCCAATTCTTCTTTTTGTTGTGCTGGCATTTTAGCAAAATCTGAAAAGGCTGAAGCTATAAGGCTCATGGTATCAATTTGTTGAATCAATGTTTTGCTATATTCATTAATTTTATCTTTAATTTCAGGATCGTTAGCATCAAATTTTCGTTGAAAACTTTGCACCGTAAGTCTCATTGGCGTTAGCGGATTTTTAATTTCATGAGCCACCTGTTTTGCCATTTCGCGCCACGCCTGTTCTCTTTCCCCTTTAGCTAATTTAATTGCACTGCTTTCAAGTTCATCGACCATAAAATTATATGCGTTAACTAGTGTGTTAATTTCTAAACTTGCATTTTTTATTTCAATTTTTTCGTTTCTTGAATTTAACGATGTGCTTTTCATTTTATCAGTTACAGCTTTTATATTTTTGGTAACATAACTTGAGATAAAATAAGCAAGTAAAATGGCTATTGCGAACATTAAAACATACACCATTAACATCCTATACAAAAACTCTCTCAAATCTTCATCTTGAGCAGTATTGTCTTGCTCATAACGTAAATTCAAAATCCCAAATGGTTTAAATTTATTATCAATAATATAAGAAAAAGAAGTTTGAAAAGTACTTCCTTCAAGGTTTAATGAACTTGAATATTTATGTTCTATATTATTTGATAAATAATTAATTAGCTCCTTTGAAAGTGCAACTGGAGCATCACTTTTTATAAAACCTGCATGAGAACTGATGGCCTTGTTTCCATTTAAATCGTAAATATTAATTTCTAATTTTTCAATATCAGAAATTTCATAAATTTTATCTTTGAAAATAAATTTTAAATTCTCAGCTTCCAAAGGGAAAGTATTCCCACTTGAGAGCCAATAATTTATTGATGCTTTTACGGCTTCCTCTTTACGCAATAATCTGCCTTCATTATACTCTTCGGTTTGCTCTTTGTATTGATATATAGTAACCGCCGCAATTAATACCGATGCCAATAATATCAGCAAAATCATTGCTAAAAAAATACGGATTCGTAAAGAAAGTTGCTTTATTTTCATACTATAATTTGAAGTAAATATAACTAATATTTTACTGGATGAAAAACATTTTATACATCACCTTCAAATTGAAATCAACATGAGTTTAACTTATTTTTTACGGAATTTTCTCATAAATGGTGACGATAAATAGAAAAGATAAAAGCCTGATAATACTGTAACTAACCCAAACACTGAAAAAATACGTAATACCCAGTTTGTTATATGGTCTCTTGTAGAATAATCCATGGTGTGAAGCATCCATAAAAAGTCGAAACGACGCCAATTGTTATTTCTTACACTTGTGATTTCACCTAATTCGGTAGAAACATAAATGGTAGTTTTTGTTGGATGATCTAATGTAAAAGCATAGGCTGGCAATAACTTCCCTCTATATTCATGATGATCTCCAGCGGTGTGCTTTTTTAATAACACTGCTTTAATAATTGGAATTGGTTTTAGTAACTGTTTTTCGGCTATTTCAATACACTCTTGACCTGTTAATTCTGAACGCAATTTCCCCGTTTCCGAATTTATTAGTTGAATTTGAAGATGTCCATCATAAAAATATCTTACTTGCGCAGTAGGTTTATCCAATATTTCTATAAAATTAATAGATCGAATTGAATCCAATCCTTTCACAATTTTTAAGGAATCTATTCCTTGTTGAATCAAAGAAAAATCGAAGTTTTTTACGGAATATTCATCATGTTTTAAAAGCGTTTCACCATGCACATCATCCATATTGTTCCAACTAAAATACAAACCGCCAAGTGTCCAAAATAAAAATTGAATACCAATGATAACACCTAAATATCTATGTGTTTTTCGAGCGTTATAATTAATATTTTTTTTGAACATTGTTATTTATATTTAAGTTTAAAAACAATCAATAAAAAGGTTAACATGGCGGTGATACTATTAGCAATAATCATTGCGAAACTATTCAAATGAATTCCATAAACCAACCATAATATAATTCCAATAAACATGGTGATGTACATTGTTAATGATAAATTACCTGCCGATTTTATTTTCCAAGTTTTATAAACCTGAGGAACATAAGCCGATGTTGTTAAAACAGCTGCAATTAATCCTATTATTTCAAATTTGTCAATCATTTAATTATTATTCAACAATGTTTATAATTTTACCATGAACTATAATTACCTTTTTAGGAATTCTTCCTTGTAAGTGCTCTTGCGTTTTTTCATGAGCCAAAACAGCATCTTCAATTTCTTTTATCCCCAAATCTAATGATAATTCTATTTTAAAACGCATTTTACCATTAAATGAAACAGGATATTCCTTTCTGCTTTCTACCAAATATTTTGGTTCAAAAACAGGGAATTCAACAGTTGAAATAGATGTTGAATGTCCTAGATTTTTCCATAATTCTTCAGCAATATGCGGTGCATAAGGCTCAATAATAATGGCTAGTGGCTCTAAAATTGCTCTTTTATTACATTTTAAAGCTGTTAATTCGTTTACCGCAATCATAAATGTTGAAACCGAAGTGTTGAAAGAGAAATTTGCAATATCTTCTTCCACTTTTTTAATAGTTTTGTGCAAAACTTTAAATTCTTCAGGTGTTGGCTCTTCATCTGAAACAGAAAAAACATCGTTTACAATATATAATTTCCACAATTTTTTTAAGAAACTGTAAACACCCGAAATTCCGGAAGTTTTCCAAGGCTTAGACTGCTCTAACGGACCTAAAAACATTTCGAACATTCGTAAACTATCCGCTCCGTATTCCACACAAATTTGGTCTGGATTTACAACATTGTATTTGGATTTAGACATTTTTTCTACTTCGCGAGAACACAAAAATATATTACTATCTGCTGTTATAAATTCTACTTCCTTATATAGAATATCCTCCTTTTTTAATCTTTCAAAATCTAATTGATCATTCGAATTTACATAGTCAACCGATACGTGTGTTTTGAAAAACTGTAAATCTCCATCATCAATCAATATTTTATCAATTAAGCCTAATTCACTAATTTTTTGAGAAATTGGATTAATTAAATAATTAATCAAAACTTCTCTTTTTTTCATATGTTCAATATGCTCTTTATTGTTCGTTTTATCAAGATTGTATGTTTTTTTTAAATATAATATTAAGTCCTCTGAAATAATTTTATCCTTTACCACCTTAAATTCTTCTCTTAAAAGATTTAAATTTTCATTATCTTTTACAGAAAAATCAATTCCTGCTAAGTTAAAAAAAGTAAAACCTACTCTTTTAACAAAAGCTGAAGTCCCAGTAATCATTCCTTGGTTAATCAGTTTTTTTGCATATTCTTCAACAGGTACAACTCCTTTGTCGTATAAAAACATTTGCCAAAAACGAGAGTATAATAAATGCCCAGTTGCGTGTTCACTTCCACCAATATACAAATCTACATCTTGCCAATAATTTACAGCTTCTTTGCTTACAAATTCTTCTGTGTTTTCAGAATCCATATACCGGTTAAAGTAAGAAGAACTTCCTGCCCAACCCGGCATTGTGTTTAATTCCAGCGAAAAAACGCCCCCTAAATCCCCCGAAGGGTGACTTATTTTATCGTTACTAACTATTGTGTTTGTATTTGTATCCCAAGCCCAAGTAGTTGCATTACCTAAAGGTGGTTGACCATCTTCTGTTGGTAAGTATTTTTCAACTTCTGGTAATACAATTGGCAAATATTGTTTGTCAATCATTTGAGGCATTCCGTTTTTGTAATATACCGGAAAAGGTTCTCCCCAATATCGTTGACGACTAAAAACTGCATCGCGCAAACGGTAATTTATTTTTCCATATCCAAAACCACGTTTTTCTATTTCATAAATAATGGTTTTCATTGCTTTTTTATAAGGCAATCCATTCAAAAAATCAGAATTAGCAATTACAGAATTTTCTTTATCGGTATAAGCTTCTTCGGAAATATCAACACCTTCAAAAATATTTGGAATTTCAATATTGAAATGTTTCGCAAAAGCATAGTCACGTTCATCACCACATGGAACCGACATAACGGCACCTGTCCCATAACCAGCTAATACATAATCTCCAATCCAAATTGGAACTTCTTTGCCAGAAAATGGATGTTGGGCATAAGCGCCTGTAAAAACTCCCGAAATTGTTTTTACATCAGCCATACGTTCTAATTCACTTCGTTTTGAGGTAGCTTTTTTGTACGTTTCAATTGCTTCTTTTTGTTCTGGAGTTGTAATTTTTGAAACTAATTCGTGTTCGGGAGCAAGTGTCATAAAGCTAACTCCGAAAATGGTGTCAGGGCGAGTTGTAAAAACATCAATCTTATAAGGTAGAGATTGCTTCGTTTCACTCGCAATGACGTTAAATGAAACCATTGCTCCTTCAGATCTTCCAATCCAATACGTTTGTGAATCTTTTAAAGGTTGTGGCCAATCTATTTTAGCCAAACCATCCAATAAACGCTGTGCATATGCAGTAATTCGCATACTCCATTGCATCATTTTTTTTCGAATAACGGTATGTCCTCCACGTTCAGAAACACCGTTTACAATTTCATCATTTGCTAATACAGTTCCCAAAGCAGGGCACCAGTTTACTTCAGTTTCAGATAAAAAAGTAAGTCTGTATTTTAATAAAATTTTCTGTTTTTGTTCTTCTGAATAGTTTTTCCAATCATCAGCACCAAAAATTTCAATATTATCATCACAAGCTGCATTAATTCTATAGTTTCCTTCAGTAGCAAAAACAGCTTCCAATTCTGAAATTGATCTTGCCTGATTTGCATCTTTGCAATAATAAGATTCGAATAATTGAATGAAAATCCACTGAGTCCATTTATAATAACTTGGATCTGAAGTCCGTACTTCGCGAGACCAATCGAATGAAAATCCAATTTGATCCAACTGTTTCCTATATGTTTTTATGTTAGCTTCTGTAGTAATAGCTGGATGCTGCCCTGTTTGAATTGCATATTGTTCTGCTGGTAATCCAAAAGAATCGTACCCTTGCGGATGCAAAACATTAAATCCTTTATGTCGTTTGTAACGTGCATAAATATCTGAAGCAATATATCCAAGTGGATGCCCAACATGTAACCCTGCTCCAGACGGATAAGGGAACATATCTAACACATAATATTTAGGTTTTGTGGCGTTATTTTCTGCTTTAAACGTTTGTTTTTCTGCCCAATACTTTTGCCAATCATCCTCAATCTTTCTAAAATTGTATTCCATTTTTACTTTTCAATTATAAAAGCGCAAAGTTACATTTTATATACAAAACTTTAAAGTGTATTTTTTGGCTAACAAGCAACTTAATTAATTCGTAATTTTGACTGTGTGAAAAATAAGTTGCGAAATGAAAGATAAAATTGGATTGGTACTTTCAGGAGGAGGAGTTAGGGCAATTTCACACATTGGTCTTTTAAAAGCCTTGCTCGAAAGAAATATTGTTCCAACAGAAGTTTCAGGCACAAGTGCGGGTGGTTTAGTTGCTGCCTTATATGCCGCAGGCTATGAGCCAGAAAAAATGCTTTCTTTTTTTGAAGAAACTCCCTTATTAAAATTATCGCTCTACGCTCGAAATAAGCCAGGAATGTTGGACAGTGCCAAATATGCCAAATATTTTATCAATTATTTCCCTGAAAACACTTTTGAAAGTTTGAAATATCCGTTAACAATTACAGCAACTAATTTACTTAATAGCACGTTGGAATATTTTAATTCGGGCGAATTAATAAAACCTCTAATTGCTTCATCGGCATTACCTCCCTTTTTTTCACCTCTAGAAATTGATGGTCATTACTTTTCAGATGGTGGAATTTTAAATAATTTTCCGATAGAACCACTTACCAAAAATTGTTCAAAAATTATTGGGAGTTTTGTAAATCCGGTCGCAAAATGTGAATATGCAGATATAAACACGTCTCTTAAATTATTATATCGCGTTTACCATATTGGGCTTGATGCAAATAATATTAAAAAATTTGAAAAGTGCAATTATGTATTTTCTCCTCCAAATATTGAAAAAGTAGGTGTCTTAGAGGGTAATGCCATACGAAAATCATTTGATATTGGTTATAAACATGCCTTAACCGAAATTGATAAAATAATAGATTCCATTTCTTAATTAATAAATAGAAATTTTACTTTTTTCGATTGTAAGTTTGTATTTTCCCCAATTCAAAATAATTAATTTGATAAAAAATACACAAAAAGCACATTTAGCACTACTTGGAGCTAATATTATTTACGGCGCAAATTTTTTAATTGCCAAAGGAATTATGCCCGATAAAATGGGTGCTTCAGCCTTAGTTTTGTTGAGAATTATTGGGGCAGGTTTATTATTTTGGTTTGTAAAACAATTTATAAAAGAAAAAGTTGATAAAAAAGATTTCAAATTATTAATCGTTTGTGGATTATTTGGTATTTCAACAAATATGCTGTTGTTTTTTCACGGATTGAGTTTAACCTCGCCAATAGATGCTTCAATAATTATGACAACCACACCTGTAATTGTCTTAATTCTAAGTTTTTTCTTATTGAATGAAAAAATAACCAAAAACAAATTCATTGGAATTTTTATTGGTGCAATTGGCGCCTTTTTATTGGTTTGGTTTGGTAAAAAATCTGGTGGAACCAGCTCCTTTTTAGGTAACCTATTTATTTTTTTAAATGCTTGCTCGTATGGATTGTATTTAGTTTTAGTAAAACCCTTAATGCAAAAATATAAAGCCATAACAGTTATAAGTTGGGTATTTTTATTTGGATTTATTTTTGTTCTTCCTTTTGGATTTAACGATTTACTAAACACCAATTTTAATGCCTTTACAACGAACACTTATTTAGCAGTTGCTTTTGTAATTATCGGAACTACTTTTTTAACTTATTTATTTAATATCTATGCACTCAATTATGTTTCTGCTAGTGTAAATGGAAGTTTTATTTATTTACAACCTGTATTAAGTTTTTTAATGGTTAGCATTTATGCATATGTTTTAGGGAATGAAAAATATGCTCAAGACATTAATTTTATTAAAATTTTGAGTTGTTTTATGGTTATTATTGGGGTTTATATGATTAGTAAAAAAAGTTGAAAAGCAATAGAAATTAGGCAAAAGGCTCAAGGTTTAAGGTTAAAACCATAGGTATCGACAAACAACATCTTAAAACATAGAACTACTCTCACGTGCTCTATTTTCCTGCGGAAGTAAACAATTATAAATAAAAGAATTTACTGGAGTTGGAATACCAAACTCTATTCCCATTCTAACAATTGTTCCATTTTGAGATTCTAATTCGGATGGTTTTCCTTGCATTATATCTCTTTGTAAAGAAGCCGTTGTATTAAAAGGCTGATTCTCAATTAATTTAAATTGTTTTTCAATAATGTCGTCGGATAAAATTATACCTTTTGCTTTTGCAATAGCCACAATTTCTTCAGCTGTTTGGTACATTATTTTTTTAATCTCAGGTGAAACAATCATTTCTCCAATAGTTGATCTAGTTAGTGCTCCAATAGCACTAATTGTTGTAATAAATAAGAACTTTGTCCATATTTCTTGAGTAATGTTTGTTGCCAATTTTGATGTAATTCCTGCATTTAAAAAGGTTTGTTCTAATTGAAGAGCTCTAGATGTTTTTTCATTGTTTAATTCTCCAAAAACAATAGTTGGATCGTATGAAAAATGATTAATAACTCCGTATTCCTCCATTTTACTTACCACTTTACATAAACCTCCTAAAACATGTTGTTTTGGAAGAATACTACATACTATTTGGTCATTTTCTACTCCATTTAGTAAGGAAATAACCATCGTATTTTCATTTAAAACTGCTTTTATATTTTCAGCAGTTTCACTCAATTGCCAGGTTTTAACACAAATTAATATTAAATCAATATTTTTTACTTCAGAAATGTTTGAAGTAGCATTTGCTGGATACACTAAATGGTCTCCTTTTATACTTTTAAGTTGAAGTCCCTTTTGTTGGATGGCTTCTAAATGTTGTCCACGAGCTATAAATGTAACGATATTTCCGGCTTGTGCTAATCTTGCTCCAAAATAGCCACCAACACCTCCAGTACCATAAATTACGATATTCATTTTATATTTGTTTTTAATTCAAAAATACATTTTAATTTAATATATATAGGCCAAATAAAACTTTTTTAGATTTATCTAAATTTTTATTTATATTTGTCTAAATTTAAATTTTATGCTATCTCAAACAGAAGAAAATTATTTAAAAGCCATTTACACTTTAGGTCTATCCAATTCTAAAAGTGTAAATACAACGCTAATAGCACAAAAGTTAAAAACAAAACCTTCTTCAGTTACAGACATGATTCAAAAATTAGCAGAAAAAGAACTTGTTAATTACGAAAAATATAAGGGAGTTTTTTTAACATTCAATGGGAAAAAAATTGCTATTGAAATTGTAAGAAAACATAGGCTTTGGGAGGTTTTTTTAACGAATAAACTTCATTATAATTGGGATGAAGTTCATGAAATAGCTGAACAATTAGAACATATAAAATCCGATACATTAGTTGGTAGGTTAGAGGCGTTTCTAGAATTTCCTAAACATGACCCGCATGGTGATCCAATTCCTGATGAACATGGAAATATTGCGCACCATAAGAAAATAATGCTTTCATCCATTGAACCTAATCGTAGCTGTATTGTAATTGGCGTTAAAGATTCTACTTCTTCGTTTTTGAAATTTTTGGACAAGGCTAATATTCAATTAGGGCGCACTGTAAAAGTAATTGCTAAAGAAGAATTTGATAATTCAATAATTATTGAAAATAACAATTCTTTAATTTCAATATCAAATCAAATATCAAAAAACTTATTTGTAAAAAACATATAAATTATGGATCAAATTATTGCCTATTTCGAAAGTATAAATCCAATATTAGCAGCTTTTTATGCAACTCTTTTTACGTGGGGATTAACCGCTTTAGGAGCATCTTTGGTGTTTTTATTTAAAGGTGTAAATCGTGCCTTTTTTGATGGGATGCTAGGTTTTACTGGTGGCGTAATGGTAGCTGCAAGTTTCTGGAGTTTGTTGGCTCCTGGGATTGAAATGAGTCCTGGCGAAGGATTTACTAAAGTTATTCCTGCAGTTGTTGGGTTTGGTTTAGGTGCATTATTTTTATTTGGCCTCGATAAGATTCTACCACATCTTCACATCAATTTCAAGGAATCTGAAAAAGAAGGTGTTAAAACTCCTTGGCATAAAACTACCCTATTGGTATTGGCAATTACGCTTCATAATATTCCAGAAGGATTAGCCGTTGGTGTATTATTTGGAGGTGTTGCAGCCGGTTTTGATGGTGCAACTATTGGAGGCGCTGTTGCACTGGCAATTGGAATTGGATTGCAAAATTTTCCAGAAGGGTTTGCTGTTTCAATGCCTTTAAGAAGGCAAGGTCTTAGTAAAAGAAAAAGTTTTATGTACGGACAATCTTCGGCCATTGTAGAACCAATTGCTGCTGTTATAGGTGCGTGGGCTGTTATGACATTTCAACCAATTTTACCATATGCTTTAGCTTTTGCGGCTGGCGCAATGATATTTGTTGTAGTTGAAGAGGTTATTCCTGAAACACAAAGAGATAAATATACAGATATTGCAACGCTTGGTTTTATTGGTGGTTTTATTATTATGATGACTTTAGACGTTGGGCTTAGTTAGTCATATAGTTTGAAAAGCGAAAGTAAATACAAGATTCAAAATTTCTTAATTCAATACCCTAGCAACCGCAATCCGAGTCGCAGTTCTTTTTCTTTTTAGATTTAAAAAAATATTTTTTAACTAAAAATCCAATTGCTAAACCAAGAGCTATATAAACTAAAATTTCTTGCATTAGCTAAAAAAATTAAAGGTTATTAATGCCGAAATATATGCTAATATGCCCATTCCAACTAATTGAAGAATCGGCCATTTCCAACTTTTAGTTTCTCTTTTTACAATGGCTAAAGTTCCGATACATTGCATTGCAAATGCATAAAACATTAATAAAGACATTCCGGTTGGTAAATTAAATCGCTTTTGCCCTGTTATAGAATTTACTTCTGCTCCCATCCGTTCTTTAATAGTTCCAACATCTTCTCCTTCACTTTCAACACTGTAAATAGTTGCAAGGGCTCCAACAAATACTTCTCGTGCAGCAAAGGAACTAATTAGCGCAATTCCAATTTTCCAATCGTAACCCAAAGGTTTTATAACTGGCTCAATCATTTTACCCATTACCCCAATATAGGAATGCTCCAATTTAAATGAAGCCGTCTTTTTTTGTAATTCAACTTTTGTTAAATTTTGATTTCCTATATCTTGTTTTACAGTGTCATTAGCAGTCTTAAATGATTCACCACCATTTGAAGCTAAAAACCACAGTACAATAGATAAAGCCAAAATTATTTTACCAGCACCAACTATAAAAGCTTTCGTTTTTTCAACAACTTCATAAAAAACATTTTTTAAAGAGGGTAATTTATAGTTTGGCATTTCTATTACAAACAAACTTTTATTTTCAATTTTCAACACATTGTGCAATAAAATTGCCGATAAAATGGCAGCTGTAAAACCAAGCAAATAAAGGCCCATTAATGTTAATCCTTGTAAATTAAAAATTCCTAAAATTCGTTTATTTGGAATAATTAAAGCAATTAAAATTGCATAAACAGGAAGTCTCGCAGAGCATGTAGTAAAAGGAATAACCAAAATTGTTATTAACCGTTCTTTCCAACTTCCAATATTTCTTGAAGCCATAATAGCAGGAATTGCACAAGCAGTACCTGAAATTAAAGGTATTACGCTTTTGCCGCTCATTCCAAATTTTCGCATAATTTTATCCATTAAAAAAACCACTCTACTCATGTATCCGGTTTCTTCTAAAACGGAAATAAATAAGAATAAAATAGCAATTTGAGGTATAAAAATAACAATACCTCCAATTCCTGGAATAATTCCTTCAGCAATTAAATTAGTGAAAATTCCTTCTGGCAAATTGGCTTTTGCATATTCACTAAAATTTGCAAAAAAACCATCAATTAAATCCATAGGTATACTTGCCCATTCAAATATAGATTGAAATATAAGCAGTAATACACTAGCAAAAATAAGATAACCAAAAATTTTATGAGTTAAAATTTTATCTAGTTTAAACCTAAACTCAGTAGCTTCATTTCTATTAATAACATACGTTTTATGTAAAATATCATTAATTATTTGGTACCTGAAGATAGTTTCCTTATGCTGATATTTTTTTATTTTCTCTTTATCCGCATTTAAAACTGAAAGTTTCTGTTGAAATTCGGGAGATAAAAAATTACAATTATTTTGCTGTGTAATTAGTAACCACGACTTGTATAAGGAAAACTCTGGAAATGTGTTTTTTACTACCTTAAAATATTCTTCATCAATTTTTGATGAAATACTCGCCATTGGTTTTGTATTCCATTTTTTAAAATTTCTAATTTCATTTTTTAATTCATCAATTCCGCTGTTTTTTCTTGCACTCACTAAAATAATTTCTGAATTTAGCTCTTCTTTCAGCTTTTCCAAATCAAAAGAAATGCCTTTTCTAGCCATTTGATCTGCCATATTAATTACCAAAAGCGTTGGTAATTCTAGATCTTTAATTTGGGAAAATAACAGTAAATTTCTTTTTAAATTTTCTACTTCTGCTACCACTATCACCAAATCTGGGTAAGACTCATTAGATTTATTAAGTAAGGTATCTAAAACAATTGATTCGTCTAAAGTAGTAGGATTAATACTGTATGTGCCTGGTAAATCAATTATTTCAGCAATTAATGCTTCTGAAATTTTACATTTTCCAACTTTTTTATCTACCGTAATTCCTGGATAATTTCCTACTTTTTGTTTTAAACCTGTAAGTTGATTAAATAATGAGGTTTTTCCTGTATTTGGGTTTCCAACAAGAGCAATTTTTACAACAGCATTGACCTCCATTACCCTAATTTAGTTATAGTAATTTGATCGGCCATTTCCTTTCTAATTGCTAAATGACTACCGTTTACTTTAATATAGTAAGGATCATTTAAAGGTGCTATTTGCAATAATTTCACCTCTTTTCCTGGTAAGCAACCCATTTCAAGAAGACTTAATGGAATAATATCCAATGAAAACTCTTCAATGATACCACACTCTCCAACCTTCAAATTTCCAATGGTCATTTTCATTATTTAGAATTAGATTTATTAAGTACAAAGGTATTAATTAGAATGATTCTAAACAATGATATTTGTCATTACCTTTTATTCCTCTAAAAGTAGTATAATATCATCCCTTAAACGCGCCATATCTTCATTATCTGTTCCATCATAATACCCTCTAATTCTCTTTTTTTTATCGACTAAAATAAAATTTTCGGTATGAATAAAATCTTGCAAACCGCCATCTCCTTCTTCTAAAACTGCAAAATAACTTTTACGTGCTAATTCGTATATATGCTTTTTAGAACCAGTAGTTATATTCCATTTAGCGTCAATAACTCCTTTTTGAATTGCATAGGTTTTCAAAACTGGAACACTATCCATTTCTGGAGTTACAGACATAGATAAAAATTTAACATCGTTATTTTCTTTAAAAACTTCTTGCAACTTCCCAATATTATTAGTCATAATTGGACAAATAGTAGTACAACGCGTAAAGAAAAAATCTGCAACATAAATGGTGTTTTCATAGTCTTTTTGGGTAATAGTGTCGCCATTTTGATTTATTAACTTAAAATCTGCAATGTTATGATTTCGCCTAATGTGAATTAGATTTTCATCAACTAGCTTTGGATTTACATCGGCTGGATTATAAATTGGCAATTTCTTTTCAGGTGTAAGAAGTGTATAAATTGCAAAAATCATAATAATAGAAAATAAACCCATTATTATTAGTGGTGTAATCGATTTTTTAAAAAACTTTAAATCCATAATTATTAAAATGAATTACAAAATTAGAACAAATGCCTTAAAAGTTTATTAAATTGTTAAACTTTGTTAAAAGATATAGAAAGCATTCTTTTCTTTTTCGCTAACCGTTTATAAAACCGTACATTTGTGCGATTTTATTTTGAAAAACACATATGGAAATTATTATAAAGGCCGCTCAGTTTATTTTAAGTTTATCCTTTTTAATTGTTTTGCACGAATTGGGACACTTTATTCCAGCAAAATTATTTAAAACTAGGGTTGAACGATTTTATTTATTTTTTGATTATAAATTTTCCTTATTTAAAAAGAAAATAGGAGATACCGTTTATGGTATTGGTTGGATTCCATTAGGAGGTTATGTAAAAATCTCTGGAATGATTGATGAAAGTATGGATACTGAACAAATGAAACTTCCACCACAACCTTGGGAATTTAGATCTAAACCAGCATGGCAACGATTAATTATTATGCTTGGTGGGGTTGTTGTAAATTTTATACTTGGAATTCTTATTTACATCATGATTACCTTTGTATGGGGTGTTCAGTCCATTAAATCAAATGATGTTACAAATGGATTTGCCGTTCATGAAACTTTTAAAGAGTTTGGATTTAAAGATGGTGATAAAATTAGCAAATTTAATGGTGAAGAACCTATTGATGTTACAGCTGTAAACAAACATTTATTTTTAAGAGACCTCACATCTATAGAAGTTATTCACGAAAATGGAGAAAACGAAACCATTGCCATTCCTGAAGATATAGGAAATATAATGTGGGAAAAAGGAGTTATGGAGCCGTTTGTAGTAAGATCTGTTGCAGTAATTGATACGGTAGTTGTAGAATCGCCCGCTGCTAAGGCAGGTGTTTTAAAAGGTGATAAAATTTTGGCAGTAAATAATACTCCAGTTTTTTATTGGCACGAATTTACGCAACATGTAATTGCTTCAGAAACAAACGTTTTATTATTAGTAGACAGAAATGGGGTACAAGAAACTATTACGGTAGAGCCTAGTGAAGATAAAACTATTGGTGTTTCTAACTTCAAATCGAGAGGTGTAAATGTACAAACCAAAAAATATACCTTTATTGAAAGTATTTCAAAAGGTAACTCGTTAGCTATATGGACTTTAAAAGATTATATTACTCAGTTTAAATATGTCTTTACCAAAAAAGGAGCAACCAGTATTGGTGGTTTTATTGCCATTGGAAATATATTTCCTGCTACTTGGAGTTGGTATTCTTTTTGGAGTATTACCGCTTTCCTATCTATAATGCTTGCCTTTATGAATTTATTACCAATTCCAGCACTTGACGGGGGGCACGTAATGTTTACTTTATATGAAATGATATCAGGCAGAAAACCAAATGATAAATTTTTAGAATATGCTCAAATTACTGGGTTCTTAATTTTAATTGCACTACTATTATTGGCTAATGGTAACGATGTTGTTAAACTCTTTTCGTAAATAAGATTGATTGATTTTAGATTTACGCAAAAAAAAATCCTCATATATGAGGATTTTTTTGTTGTTATAATTTGAGAAAATTTAATCAGCTAAAATAATAATTTTATTGTTTTTCATTTCAATAGTTCCGCTTTTAATAGCAACACTATATTCACCTTTAACAATTGAAAATAAATCCTGAACTTCCTCTTTTATATTTATTTTTTCTCCTTTAAATTTCACAATCCCTTTAACCAATAAAGAAACAATTGGGGCGTGATTATTTAACATTTGAAACTCTCCATTTATACCAGGAACAGACACTAAATCTACTTCCGAATGTAATAATGTTGCCTCAGGTGTTACTATTTCTAAAATCATATTTTTTAAGTTTTCAGTCTCAGTTTTCAGTCTTAGTATTAGTTACTGTAACTGATTACTGAATACTTGTTTTACACTTCTGCTAACATTTTTTCACCTGCATCAATTGCATCTTGTATAGATCCTCTTAAGTTAAAGGCAGCTTCAGGGTATTTATCCAACTCACCATCCATAATCATATTAAACCCTTTTATGGTATCTTTAATATCAACTAAAACTCCTGGTATACCAGTAAATTGTTCTGCCACATGAAATGGTTGTGACAAGAAACGCTGCACTCGTCTGGCTCTATGTACCACTAATTTATCTTCTTCAGATAATTCTTCCATTCCCAAAATAGCAATAATATCTTGTAATTCTTTATAACGTTGTAACAACTCTTTTACATGTTGAGCACAATCATAATGTTCTTTACCTAATATAGCTGAAGTTAAAATTCTTGAAGTAGAATCTAATGGGTCTACCGCAGGATAAATTCCTAACTCCGCAATTTTACGAGACAAAACTGTGGTAGCATCTAAGTGGGCAAACGTTGTTGCAGGAGCAGGATCCGTTAAATCATCTGCAGGTACATAAACAGCTTGCACTGATGTAATTGAACCGTTTTTAGTTGAAGTAATTCGTTCTTGCATTGCACCCATTTCAGTTGCTAAGGTTGGTTGATAACCTACTGCAGAAGGCATACGTCCTAATAAGGCCGAAACTTCTGAACCAGCTTGTGTAAAACGGAAAATATTATCTACGAAAAATAAAACATCTTTTCCTTGACCATCACCAGCACCATCTCTAAAATATTCTGCAATTGTAAGTCCAGATAAAGCAACTCGAGCTCTAGCTCCAGGAGGTTCATTCATTTGTCCAAACACAAAAGTAGCTTTAGACTCTCTCATTCCAGCTTTATCAACTTTAGAAAGATCCCATCCACCTTCTTCCATAGAATGCATAAAATCATCACCATATTTTATGATACCTGACTCTAACATTTCTCTTAAAAGATCATTTCCTTCACGAGTTCTTTCTCCAACACCTGCAAATACCGATAATCCACCGTGACCTTTAGCAATATTATTAATTAACTCTTGAATTAAAACTGTTTTTCCAACACCCGCACCACCAAATAATCCAATTTTACCTCCTTTAGAATAAGGCTCAATTAAATCAATAACCTTTATTCCAGTAAATAACACTTCGGTAGAAGTTGATAAATCTTCAAATTTTGGAGCTTGACGATGAATTGGTAATCCATTTTCACCTTCTTTAGGTAAATTTCCTAAACCATCAATTGCATCACCAATTACGTTAAACAAACGTCCATAGATATCTTTTCCAACCGGCATTTGAATTGCTTTCCCTGTTGCAACTACTTCAACACCTCTACTAAGTCCATCGGTAGAGTCCATAGAAATTGTTCTAACAGTATCTTCGCCAATATGCGACTGTACCTCTAAAACTAATAAAGTTCCGTCTTCTCTAACAATTTCTAATGAATCATATAATTTTGGTAACTCTGCACCTGATTGAAATTCAACGTCTATAACTGGACCAATAATTTGTGCAACTTTTCCTGTAACTTTTGTCATTCCTTTAACTGTTTATTATTTAGGTATTTAATCTATTAGGCTAAACCTTATTTTTAAAAGCGCAAAGATAGTTTTTTGATTTTATTTCTGAAATAAAATCCAAATGTTTTTTGAAAAACAAAAACGCCTTAATTTCTTAAGGCGTTTTTAATTATTTATTTTGTTTTTTATGGATTAATGGTCCAAGAAACATAGTATTGTGAACCTATTTTACCAACTCCAGGTGCACTAAAATATTCTTTACCACCTAGGTTTGCGCCTCCAATTTTAAATACAGATTTCCATTTCGTTACTGTATAATTAACTTGAGCATCTACAACAGTTCGAGAATCAACCATAATATCAGCAAAAGAAGATTGCCATAAAAACTCATCACTCCATCTAAAATCTAAATTAAATCCTAAGTTTTCAAGCAATTCTGTATTACCAAACGATACTTTTACCTTATTCTCAGGTGTATTAAACCCTGCTTCATAATCTGGATCAGTTGTTTGATCAAAATCAAATTTAGCATACGTATAGTTAAGCCCGAAATTATAATTTCCAAATATTCTTGAGGTTAAACCTAAACTACCACCATAAGAAGAAATATCTGCTGAAGAGTTCGTATATACTTGGAATGCTTTAAAATCCTTTTGACTTAAAGCAATTGCAGCTAATGGTGCAGGTAATCCACCTCCAGGAGTAAAATCAGAAAAATCAGTTTTACCGTAATAAGGTACTAATACTGTTTTGTTTCCAATAAAATCTTCATATTGGTTGTAGTATGCACTAGCATCTAATGATACTCGCCCAAAACCAGCTCTATACCCAACTTCATACGCTGTAACCTTTTCTGGTTTTACATAAGCAAAATTGGCTTTTGCCGGTGCTCCCTTTAAAACTGAAGATAATGAAAATGCATTTTCATAGGCTTGTCTTCCAACTAACTTAGTTGTTGCAGGCAATCCGCTTAAAGCTCTTCCGGTTGGACTCACTGGCAATGGACCTGTTGTATATCTATCTAAGTTGTCTGGCGCAGAACCTACTAAGAAAGCTCTACCAGCGTCTAGACCAATGTACTGATCTTGTGTAGTTGGGTTTCTAAATCCTGTTTGATATGAAGCTCTTAAATTTCTAGTCTTTCCTTTTCCCAATGAATAAGATAATGACACTCTTGGAGAAACGCTTCCATCAAAATTTTGAGCTTTATCATAACGTAAAGATCCTGTAAACTTCAATCGGTCATCAACAAATTTCTTTTGAACTTGGGTGTAAACACCATACTCTTCATAATTAATTGGCCCATCATAATCTGTAAAAATTGTTCCTGATGAATTTAAAGAATATTTTCTCCAAGAACCACCTATTTGGATGTCGGCAAATTCAATTTGGTCTGCAAAATTGTAATTAGCATCTGAATGATAAATTTTTGTTGCGTCTTGAAATTTTGATCCAGTTGTTAAATCTGGATTAGTAATTACTTTATTAAATGCATTATCGAATGCTGCTGTTCCAGGAACAAATCTTTCACTATCATTTCTAATCCAAGATGGCAACTTTAAAAGTGGTGCAATTCCTGCATTTAAAGCGCCCAATTGGAATGGGTTTAACTTTGAATTATTCAACACATTCCCATCTGCAAATGCACGAGCAGCACTATGAGAACCTGGTGCTGGCGCAATAGCATTAAATACGCCTCCAAATGCTGGGTTACGTAATGCTCCTGTAAAACTTAAAAAGTAATCTGTAAACCAGTTTGGGTCTCCTTTCGCAAGTCTATTAACATTTATGGCAGCAAAACGGCTATCATAAGAATCTCCAGCATCTTCATCTGTAACATACGCTCTAACCATAAAGTTAGTGCCTTTTACCTCTATTTTGTGCTGTTGCATAAAGAAATTCTTAATTGAATATCTATTTGCTCCTTGATAAATAGTATTTCCTTTTCCAAATTTGGCATTGTAAATTAATTCAATATCATTTGCAAAAGGCTTATAATGTAATGCGAAATCAGCCTTAGCACTTTCAGCATTATAATCCATCAAATCTGATTCTTTGTATCCAGTTCTGGAAACTGTACCTAAGGCACCTTTTGGGGTTCCGAAAGTTGCGTCCATATCAATTGAAACTTCATCTCCATAAATATTTAATCCATTATAACTAGGATTATCTCTTGTCCCAGCAATATAACTACCTTGATCATTTGTGTTTCCGTAATCTGTTGCATACCATTCTGTTCCTTTTAAGTACGAGAAAGATGCTTTAGCAGCAAATTTATCACTAAATTTATATGCCATTCTAATTCCAACATCTGTATAAGCATTATCGCCAGCGGCTTTTTGAGATGTTAAACCTGTTTTAGAATAAACACTAATTCCAGCAGAATCAAAAGGATTCTTACTTGTCATAAATAAAATACCATTAAAGGCATTCGCACCATATAAAGCTGAAGAAGCTCCAGGCATTAATTCAACAGTGCTAACATCTAATTCAGACATTCCTAATAAGTTACCTAAATTAAAGTTAAGTGCAGGTGAAGAGTTGTCCATACCATCAACTAATTGCATAAAACGAGTGTTAGCAAATGTTGCAAAACCACGTGTGTTAATTGATTTAAATGTTAAACTATTGGTGTTAACATCTACTCCTTTTAAATTTTCCAAACCATCATAAAATGTTGGTGAAGATGTGTTGGCAATTGTCTTTGCATCCATACGCTCAATTGTAACAGGAGACTCCAAGATACGCTCTGGAGTTCTAGATGCTGAAACTACCACTTCATTTAAAGCAGTTGCAGATTCATCTAACAATACATTAACTACTTGTTTACTTTTAGTTATTTCTACTTTTGAAGTAGAAAAACCGATAAGAGAAACCTCAATTGAAAATGGAGGTTCTTGATTTACCGTTAAGGTAAATTTCCCGTCAAAATCTGCAGTAGTTCCAATAGATTTCCCCACTACTTTTATGTTTGCGCCAGGAATTGGTTGCTGAGTTTTAGCTTCCAAAACAGTACCTGAAATGGTGGTTTGGGCCATCATTGTAGTTCCTACCAGTAAGGCAAAAACAGCACTTAAAATTTTTCTCATAATTTAATTAATTGATTTGATTAACATGTACGCAAAATACAATTTTTTTCCTATTATCATAAAAAATGTCATAAAAATAAATTGTATGTTTATAAATATAGTTTTTCTATTATAATATTAATAGTTATAACCTTTTTTTAAGGTAAAAATTGAATGGTTTTTATTCTATTTTCTATCCAAAAAATAGTAAGTATAAGAAGCCGAATTTAATCTTTTGTAAAACTCCAAACTTGACCAGTTGTTTGACCGCCTTTGGTATCTTTTACAACCACCTTCCAGTAATATTTTGTTGATGCCGTTAAAGTTCCACTTCCCACAGTGGCTATTGTAATATTAGTGGCTATTTTAGCAGTTGGTGGATTTACAGTTCCCAGAAAAACATCGTAAGTCAATGGATCGTTATCCACATCCGAGGCAGTCCACGTTAATGTTACTGTACTTGTTGATACAATACTATTAAGTATTGGTGCTGATAGAACTGGTGAAAAAGGTAAGTAATTACTTACTCCAATGCCTTCGGTGTAAAAACTAAATGTTGATGAATAATCTCCCGATAAATTTTTACTGTCGATGGCTTTTACGCGCCAATAATAGGCGACGCCTTTTTCTAATGAAATAGTTTGACTTAGCGTATTTCCAGAAAGAGAATGAGCAATGATAATAAATTGATTGTCTTTTGAAACTTGTATTTGATACGTTAACGCATCTCCATCAGGATCAGTAGCAGCATTCCATTGAAAATTAAGTACATTATTTATACACAACAAATTATGGGTAGGATAAACAAGTGTTGCAGTAGATGGTTTATTATTAACAGGGGGTGGTGGAGTGTCTCCACCGCCACCGCCACAAGACCATACTAATGAACTTAGTATGCTTGCATATAAAATATTTTGTATGTATTTCATTTTGTGTGTTTTATATCTGTTTTATAGATTATTAGAATTTATAATTCAATTATTGTTTCTAACTTTTACTTTTCCCCCTTTACTGTTTAATAATTTTAAGCGTTACCGGTTTTTCTAAATGAACTTTAGCCACATATAATCCTGTTGGCTGATGGTCTAAATTCAATTG
>NZ_JAUYUD010000042.1 GCF_030692605.1 Lutibacter sp. | reverse complement strand
GGGCTATTTAGACTCGAAATAAGAGCATTAAACCACTTGTAATTTTGAAGTAACATCAACCATATTAAAAACAAAAACTCCTTAAAAAGGAGCTTTTGAGTACTATTTTATGTTTTTAAAATGCCTTGTGCAACAACTACCTGTGTTGTAATTTGTTGTTTTCAGTTCAATTTTTATTTTTAAGTTCTAAAATTTAACCTTTTTATTTTTCAATCAGTTTAATGATTGTAAAAATCTTGAATATTTGTCGGTTTGTTACAATTTTTCTTTTTTAGTTTTCCGTTTCAAAAATCACGTTCAATTTGTAAAAAGTCTGAAATTTCTCTGTTTGTTAAAATCTTTAATTTGGAAAAATTCTCTTTCTGTTAGGTTTTCCGTTTCAATTTGTAAAAAGTCGGAATTTTCTCTGTTTGTTGAAATTTTGAATTGGAAAATTTTACTTTCTGTTTGGTTTTCCGTTTCAAAAATCACGTTCAATTTGTAAAAAAAAATCTGAACTTTTCTGTTTGTAAAAAACTTGAATTTTAAAAAATATTTTTCTGTTTTGGCTTTCCATTTCAATTTTTAAAATCCGCTATTTTTGTGTTTTTTCTTTAAATTCTGACTATTTCAGGAAAGTACAGTGTTGGCAACTGGCTTTTATTCAATTCGTTCAATCTTTATCGGATTTTGTCGAGAATCAAAAACATCATTAATTTCAATTCGTTTTTCGCTCTTATTTATCCAATAAATTATTTTGTGATTTTTGTAAACTAAATATATGAATTCATTTGGTTTATCAATTAGCAATTCCTCAATCTGTCCAATTTCAGGCTGCTTTTTTAGTTTTAAAGTTTCTTTTGCAATTCCTATAGTCAAACTCTTAGCAACTTTTAAACTTGCATTTTCTTTGTAGTATTCGAAAATGTTTTGAAGTTCTTTTTTAGAAAAATCAGTCCAGTAAATTTTTAGCTCCATTTGTCAATCTCCAAAATTAAGTCATTTACCTCTGTCAATTTTCCTTTTTTAGAGTCATCCAAAGATTTGTCAATTCGTTGATTAAATTTTTTCATAGTCATTGGCTGAATATTCTCAAATTCAATCACAGTTTTTTCTTTTCTCAAAATAATTTCAAGACGAGAAATGGTTTTCTCACTTTGTATTTTAAGAATTTCTTGAATAAATGATAATTTTCTAGTTTCTAAATTCATACATTAATTACTTTTAATCAAAAATACAAAATCTATTTTAAATTCAGAGTTAAATTTATCTTAGGATTTTCGGTAATGACGCCCAACGAGTTTGAATATGGCGAGTTGCGGGTTTGAAACCGTACTTTTCCATAGCCTGTTAGTTTTATTTAAAAGTACTAAAAATTTTCTATTTACAATAATTAAGCAATTTGCTATATGCGGTGTTGGGTGCTGGCTTTATTCTAATTAATCTGAAATTGTTTTAGTCATTTGGCATTCGAAATTTAATTAATAAGGAAGACAAAATAGTTATTACTCCAATAGTCAATACGGCATATTGAACTCCAAATAAATCAGCTATGATTCCAGAAACAATTGCACCAATGGCATAACCTAAATCTCTCCATAATCGAAAGACACCAATACTTTCTGCTCTTTGTCTTGGATGCGTTGCATCAGCAATGGCTGATAAAAATGTTGGGTAAACCAAGGCTGTTCCAAAGCCTAAAATGGAAGCAATAATTGCTAATTGATAAAAACTAGTGAAAAAAGGGATTAATAAAATAGCCAAACCTTGTAAAAGCATTCCCCAAAAAAGCATTCCTTTTTTTGAATATATATCTGCCATTTTCCCAGTAAAAAGTTGACCAATCCCCCAAACAGCAGGGTAAATAGCTGCGATAATTCCAATATTTTTCTCATTGTAATTTAGTGATAATAGGAGTATTGGTAAAAGCCCCCATATCATTCCATCATTTAAATTATTTACCAATCCTGCTTGAGTTATAGAACTTAATGTTTTGTCTTTAAACGAGGTTTCTAAAAAAACATTTTCTAATTTATCTGTTTCAGTTGTTTTTTGTTCTTTATCCACAAATTTTCTTGTATCTCTAACAAAAAATAATGTCAACAATAAACCAATTATAGAAATACCAATTCCCAAATAAAAGGGGTAAGGAGTTACACCGTATTTTTGGGCAATAATACCTGTAAGAAAAGCAACAACGCCAACAGCAAAATAACCTGCAAACTCATTTATTCCCATTGCCAATCCTCGGTCTTTTTCTCCTACTAAATCAATTTTCATTACAACAGTACTACTCCAAGTCAATCCTTGATTAATACCTAAAAGAATATTAGCGAAGATCACCCAATTCCAAGAAGTTGCGTTTATTAAAATGAACGGAATGGGAATCGCAAATAACCAGCCTAAAAGTAATAAGTTTTTTCTGCCAAATTTATTAGCAAGTTTTCCCGTGAAGTAATTTGTAATTGCCTTTGTAATTCCGAAAGCAATTATAAATGATAATATTGCAGTTTTAGATGCTACGCCAAACTCTATTTCTGCAAATTTTGGAAAAATGGTACGCTCTAAGCCTACCATTCCTCCAACAAATGCATTTACAATAACTAAAATTGAAAATTGTAACCAATTTTCTTTAAGACCAAGTTTTACATTTTTCATTTTAAAAAGTTAGCACCTTGTCACTATCTACTACCCAGTTAGTAAATTCTGCCATTGTACTTATTTCAACACCTTCAATAAGTTGATTGTTTTTTAGACCACGAGCATCGGCACAACTACCGCAAATTTTAACTTTAGCCTTTTTAATTAGTGAAAATTTCAACATTCTTTCAATGTTGTAGTACCCATTTGGTGTATTTTGGTTTGCAATGGCGCAATTAACCGCATCTGCCATTAAAAAAATCCGGACATCAACTGTTTCGTGTTCTTTGCCAAGTTGATTAGCAAGTCGTAAAGCATTGTATGCTTTTTCTGTTCCGTAAGGAGCGTCGTTAATTAAGATTAAAATTTTACTCATTTTGAATTATTTTTAAAAGTTATTCATATTTTATTAAACTTCTGAAAGAGTTGTTATTAAAGACTTTAGTGTCTTAAAAATGGTTGTAGCTTCTTTGTACAGTTCTGGATTAGATTTTACAGCATTCAGCATAATTTCCATATTCATTGTTGAAATAATCGTTTTTCCTTCATCTTCATACATTGCAATTTTACAAGGCATAAAAATTGAAAATTCAGGGTTACTTGTTAGCATTAATCCCGCTGTTTTTGCCTGGCAAATTTCGTAAATGAATACTTTACGTTTAATTGGAAAGCCTTTTTCCTCCAAAATATCGTGATAGACATACGTTTGAAGTAACGCAAATTTGTGGCTTTCACATTCTCCACTTACTTTTTGGGCAATGGTTTCAATTGGTTGTTTACTTTCAAGTTTTAAAGTAAACATCTCAATCATTTTTTTTGATGGCATTATTGCCTGAATAATTTTTTTAATCATTATTGTTTGTTTTTAAAAGTTTTATTATTTCTTCTGCTAACTTATTTTTTACCTTATAGCAGGTTCTTGTACCATGTTTTTCAGGATACACAATTCCACTGTTTTTAAGTATTAATAAATGTTGAGAGGATGCAGATTGTGAAATACCAAGTTCATTTACTACATCGGTCACACAACATTCATCATCTAATAAAAAATCAACCATTTGAAGTCTTATTGGATTTGAAAGTGCCTTGAATATCTCACTATTTTTAATGTAATCAATTTTTGACATATTGAATTATTTATATTAGAATACAAATATATTATAATATTAGGATATTCTAATATGTAAATTCATTTTTTTTAATAATTAAAGTATTATCCTAAAATACGTTGACCTTTTTTTGTTAATAATTAAGGTTACTAATTTCAAATTGGCAATCCAATTTGCCGGTCGGTTTTTTTAGTATTTTCTGCCCAAAAATAAAGTTAGAAAAAGTGAGATTGAAAAATTGTTGTTTTACAATTTCAACTTTATTTTTGTACGATTATGGTTTTGGCACTATCCGAGTTGCACCGCTGCACCGCTCGTTTCCATCCTCACATAAACATTTCTAAAGTAGGATTTTTTATTAATTTATGCAACTCAGGTCTTTTTTCCACCATTAATTGCAACGGTAGCGGTATGAAAAGTTGCCGATTGCGGGCGATTTCCTATCAAGTACACAAATGTTGGAGCGGGCTACAACCCTTGAATAACCTACTATCCCGGCAATTTTTTATACCGCGTGTTAGTGGCTGGGCTGTGTGTCCTGCGTTGCATTAGGATACGAAGATAAAATAAGTTCTTTGAAAATGCAACATAACTTTATTAGAGATGATAGGCTTTAAGGAAGAGAGAAACGAGCATTGGTAATACCAATGAAGTCTCACAGAGATTGAACTTAAAGAATTGGACTATCGGATAGGATTTTCAGGAGTTGTTTCCAAACCGCCTTGTGGTGCTGATTTAAAGAGAATTGGTATTGAGCGACAAGGTTAAAGCATTACCAACGTTCGTATGTTGAGTAATTGTATGGTGTGGTTATAGGAGTTGAGCGCAAGCAAACCCTTATTGAGGTGTCGAAAATAACTTTTACTGTGTCAAAATCAATGAGGTCAGCGACCTAAAGAGACCAAGTGTAGCGGAAAACCTGAGTACTGGCTACACGACACACGGCATAAAGAGGGCAAGACCTATAACTAGGCTCTAGTAAGGAACAGGAGAACCAAGACTAAAATGGTAAGCAAAAATGTCAAAAATCCCAGAGTGGAAAAGGCAGAAAGTAGCAATGTTTAGTTTTGGGGCGGATGAAGTCGTAGTAGCGAACATATCCAAGAGACTATCAGTAATGACGATAGGAGCGAAGGACTTCACTTAATTAGTTGATTTATTGTATAACACCTTAAAGAAATTTAAGTATGATTTTTAATGAACAACCCAAGTCGCAACCAATAAGTAGGTTGCAGGTAAATGAAGCTTTTAAACGAGTAAAAGCCAACAAAGGAGCGCCAGGAATCGATGGAGTAAGCATTGAAGAAGTAGCTAAAAACCCACGCAAGTATCTGTACCCAATATGGAACAGAATGGCAAGTGGCAGTTACCAACCCAAAGCAGTACGCCAAGTATTGATTCCCAAAGGAGACGGAAAAACACGTCCCTTGGGCATTCCTACCATTGTAGATAGGGTTGCCCAACAGGTAATTGCTACCGAATTGGAGCAAATTGTAGAGAAACACTTTAGTCCGAGTAGTTTTGGTTATCGACCAAATAAATCGGCACACGATGCTTTAGAGCAATGCCGTATCAATTGTATGAAATACAGTTGGGTAATTGATTTAGACATCAAAGGATTTTTCGACAACATTGACCACGAACTATTGCTCAAAGCAGTACAATTTTACACCCACAAGAAACACATTCTAATGTATGTAAAACGATGGCTCAACGCACCAGTTCAATTGGCAAACGGAACACAAATACTACCACAAGGAAAAGGCACACCACAAGGCGGAGTAATCAGTCCGGTGTTAGCCAATATCTTTATGGATATAGTGTTTGATAAATGGATAGCCCAAATAAGTCCAGAGACTCCATTTGAAAGGTATGCCGATGATATTGTAATTCATTGCAAGAACATCAAAGAAGCGTTACGATTGTTAGAAAATATAAAAGCACGATTAACAGAATGTAAATTGGAATTAAACCAAGAGAAATCTAAAATTGTGTATTGTCGAAACAACCAAAAACGGCAACCTCCTTTTAAAGTGAAGTATCAAAAGTTCGACTTTTTGGGTTATACTTTCAAGCCAAGAATTATCAAAGAGCGAGGCAAAATCAAATTAGGATTTTCCCCTGCAATGAGCCAAAAGAGTAGGAGCAGAATAGCGAGAGAACTCCAAGAGATGAATTTTCATCGTTGGGTACATTTTCCGATAAGTAAAATTGCGGAACTGCTAAAACTCAAACTCCGAGGTTGGATAAATTACTATGGCAAGTTCCGAATGAGCGAAATGCGCAAACTCTTTAGGGTTTTGCATAATCGACTAACCAAATGGGTACGCAACAAATTCCGAAGATTTAGAAAGAAACCTTGGTATGTAGGGTATAAATACCTTCAAAAATTATCAAAAGACTTTCCAAACCTTTTTGAACATTGGCAATACGAAGGCTTTAGACCGTAAAACTTGAATTAAGAAGAGCCGTATGAATCGAGAGGTTCACGTACGGTTCTGCGAGAGGTTTAGGGGTGAGATTCCCCTTTACCTACTCGACTT
>NZ_JAUYUD010000029.1 GCF_030692605.1 Lutibacter sp. | reverse complement strand
TCACTTCGAGTGATTTTCGATAGAAAATTGTATCGAGAACAGAAAAATGATAGTTAAAAACGGTTCTCGATACATTTTTTGTTTCGTTTTACTGCACAAAAAACACTCGAACAGACGTTTTTAATAATTGCACCCAACGGGTTAAAAATAGATTATGCGTAAAATAACAGTATGTTTTATATTTTTCATATACCTTTTTGGCTTATCGGCTCAAAATTACATGACACCAGAAACACTTGTGCAGCTTAATAAAGTTGGCGGTTTAGGGATGACTAAAGATGGTAAAAACATCATCTATAAAGTTTCTAATTACAATCTCGAAACAAATAGTAATTCTTCTAAAACCTATCAAATCCCAATTACTGGAGGCGCTCCTTTGGAATTAAAAGAAACAAAAAACTTTTTAAAAGATGCTCTTATTTCTCCAGATGGAAACTTTAAAATTAGTGCAGAAAACGTAAAAATAAACAACGTTACAGGTTTTGATTTTTATAAAGATTTACCGAAATCTAATGTTCAAATTTATGACGACCTAAATTACCGCCATTGGGATACTTGGGAAGATGGATCTTTTAGTCATGTTTTTTATGAATCTACTGTTATTGGTTCTGAAAAAATAGACATTATGCCCAATGAACCTTTTGACTGTCCGCAACAACCATTTGGTGGGTCTGAAGATTTTGTGTGGAGCCCCGATAGTAAAAATATTTTATACGTTACTAAAAAACTTTATGGAAAAGCTTATGCCGTTAGCACAAATACAGACATTTATGAATATAGTATTGAAACTAAAACAACCAAAAATTTAACAGCGTATAATAAAGGGTATGATACGAACCCGGCTTTTTCTTCTAAAGGTCAATTAGCTTGGCTACAAATGGAACGCGATGGTTATGAATCTGATAAAAATGACATTGTTATCATGGTTAATAATGCTCCTTTAAACTTAACCAAGTCTTGGGATGGAACTGTTAATAGTTTTTTATGGGATGAAAAAGGTGAAAAAATATATTTTGTAGCTCCTATTTTAGGGACTGTTCAGTTATTTGAGATTAAAATTCCAAAATTATCGACAAAAATTCTAGCTCCTAAACAAATTACCAATGGGCAATTTGATATTGGAGACATTGTTGGTCAATCTAAAAATACTTTAATAGTTACACGTAAAGATATGAACCACGCCTCAGAAATCTACAGTGTAAATAGTGCTACAGGAGAAATGAATCAATTAACCCATGCAAATAATGAAACTTATAATTCTATTACCTTAAGTAAGGTTGAGAAAAGAATAACAAAAACCACCGATGGTAAAGACTTATTATCTTGGGTTATTTATCCTCCAAATTTTGATCCTTCGAAAAAATATCCAACCATTTTATATTGTCAAGGCGGACCACAAAGTCAGGTAAGTCAATTTTATTCTTTCAGATGGAACTTTCAACTCATGGCTGCAAATGGCTATATTATTATTGCTCCAAACAGAAGAGGATTACCTGGTTTTGGTGTTGAATGGAATGAACAAATTAGCAAAGATTATGGCGGACAAAATATGCAAGATTATGTAGCTGCAATTGATGATATTGCAAAAGAACCGTATGTTGATAAGGACCGTTTAGGTGCCATTGGCGCAAGTTATGGAGGATATTCTGTATTTTATTTAGCTGGTATTCATGAAGGAAGGTTTAAAAGTTTTATATCGCACGATGGAATTTTTAACTGGAGAAGTATGTACGGCACCACCGAAGAATTATTTTTTGTGAACTGGGATATTGGCGGTGCTTATTGGGATAAAAAAAATGAGGCTGCACAAAAATCGTACGCAGAATTTAACCCTGTAGATTATGTAGGTAAATGGACTGCGCCTATGTTAATTATTCAAGGAGGAAAAGATTTTAGAGTCCCAATTGGACAAGGTTTAGAAGCATTTCAGGCAGCTCAATTGCAAGGAATAAAAAGTAAATTATTGTATTTCCCAGAAGAAAATCATTGGATTTTAGATAACCAAAACAGTATAGTTTGGCAACGTGAATTTTTTAAATGGCTTAAAGAAACATTGTAAAAAATAGTCTTTGTTTAAAAATTAAAAAGGAGTTTAAAAATTAATTTTAAACTCCTTCTTATTTTTAATAAATGTGCTTTGATCCAAGGTAAATGTTTATGTTTACCTACTTCTTGGATTAAAATTTGTTGGTGCATTTTGAGGAGTGTTTGGAAATGTAATTAAACTATTAGCAACATCAGAATAAATAATCCATTCAGCACTATTAAAAACTGGATTAGGAGATGTAATTGTAGTTTTTCTAACAGCTCTTCCATCTAAATACTCCCAATTTGTTCCGTTTCCATCAACACCAATTTCACCAAAAATATCAATTGTTTTATTGGTATTATCTACAAGTTGGTACACATCGTCTCCATTACCCGAAATATAACTTGACTCAATATCAGGTATATCATTGAACAACACTTTGTATTCAGATGCAGCAATTATAACAAAATCTTTTGCAGCAATTACAATTCCATTTAAAGAAACGGCACCGCTCGAAACCGTTGAAGAACCGTTTATATATTTGTTTAGTTTCCAACCATTTAAATTAATAGTAGTTTCACCTGCATTGTAGATTTCAATAAATCGTGCTGAAACATTGTTTTTGGGGTCCGCAACTTCAGTTATCATAACTTTTGGAACAATTGCAACACACGTTTCAGACGGCAAATTAAACTGCACATCATTCCCATTTCTTAATTCTAAATATTCTCCAAAAACTCCTGTTATTGTACCTCTTCCAGTTGGAAAAGATTGATTTGCAAATAGTGCTTTTCCATTGGTAAAAACCGATAGTTTTGATGTTTCATTGCATTTTTCTAATGTTCTTATGGCACTGCTTGTACCGCTATAAAAAGCAAACGCCTTTCCTTTTTCATTTTCAATTAATTGAACATTTTGTACGGCTAGCAATAGGTTTTTATACACAGCGCTGTTCACTTCGGAAAGTTGAAGCGGTAATGGAATTAAATTAAAATTTTGTTTGCTGTTATAGATGAAATTTCCAATGATTTCTTCTTCAATTTCAGTGATTTTTGTGCCATTTGTAAAACCTAAAGTTAAAACGCCGTTTTGTTGGTTCATATAAAGTTTATCCAATTGTATATAAACTTTATCTCCCAAATTAAAGTGTTTAAAAATGGATTCTTTTTCAACTAAAATTTGCAATCCCGTAGTTGGATTTGAAACATTATTTTGAATGACTATCTTTTCTTGAAAACTTCCATATTCATCAGTAGAATTCACATATCCTTCCACAATTAAATTAGAACCAGCAGCAAACTCTACCATACTTCCTTTATACATGTTTTTTAATTCTGCCAACGTAATGGTTGGTTTTAGGGCGTTGCTGTAATCACAACGTTCTTTGTTGAATTTTACATCATTTACATTTCTAATATACAGCTGATAATCGTTATAAAAATTGCTAAAAACGGCTACAATAGCACCTTTTCCTGCAGGTAAAAGTTGATTTTTGAAATTAGCAAATCCGCTATTTCTTAAAATTATTTGATTTTCAAGATTACAATTAGCATTAAAACTTTCGAGCATTCTATTTACAGAAGCAGTATTTTCAATATTTCCATACGAAGATCCCATATCTGTTTGTTTAAATTGAACATTTTCTAGCTCAATTAACATTTCTAACATAGTATTGTTCAAATCGGAAATAGCTACTTTTTTTGGAATTATTATAGCCACTTCACACGATCTAAAAATATGTTTGTCTACTTCAAAAGCTGAAATTCCAACAACATCTCTTCCTGAAGATTTTCCAACCTGAATACTTCCAAAACCATATCCAATTGCCAACCCTTTTAGTTTGATAAACACTTTCCGTCCAACATTGTATTTGGTGTATAAATTGGTTTGGTCGATGGCTATTTTTATAGCTGAAGTAGGATTTTCTGGCTTATCTTGAATAGAAATCGTTTTGTAAAAATTCCCGAATTCATCATTAGAAACCACATAACCTTCTATTACTAAGTCGTCTTTAATAATTATTGCACCTCCAAAAGTAAACATATCCTTTATTTGTTGAAAGGTATTGGTTTTAATTAAACTCGACTCCGTACAATTTATTTCAGGCGTTTTAAAATCGCTGTCTTTTACGCAACTGTTTGTTCCAATAAATACAGATAGCAATAAGGATATTTGAATTGTTTTATAAAGTTTCATAGCTTTTTTTTATTAAATTCTAACATAAAAATTTAGGAAGTACGACGTTTTATTTCCGTACCAATATTTTGAACCAAAAATTGGATTTAACAAGGATTGATCTTGTTTTAATTCGATATAATTAGCATTTCTAGATTGTTCAAAACCACCAGTTTTGAATACTTTTCCCAACATATTATTGATACCTGCAAAAAAACCGAGGTAGTAATTATTTATTTTCCAAGATTTTCCTCCAACTACATTTATCAAAACAGTAGCATTAAACTTCTCTTGTTTCAACAACGCTCTAACTTGGTTTTGGGTAATTTCAACACCAGTATCTGAATCCAGAAATGGAACTTCATCCCCATCCAAATAAAAATTTTTGGTGCGTAATAAAGGTGAAATTGAAATATAATTGTTTGCCAAATAATTGGCATTTGCTTGGAACCACCAAAATTGAGGATCTCTATATTCGAATCCAGTTGAAAATGCGGTTTGAGGAGTTCCAGAAACTTTATAATTTTTGAGAAACGACGAGCCAAAATAACTTTTTTCAAGGGTAATACTTTCCGATTGTAAATACAAATCTGGATTATTATCATACGTAAATTGACCAACACTTCCAGCTGCAATAAGTTTAAGTGAAGAAATTAGTTGCGCTTCAAAACTAAATTCAATTCCCATATGTTTTTTATCAATCCCTGTTACTATTTCGTTTACAAAATCGGCTTCGGAACCAAATAATCCTTCGGCAAAAAAGAATGAAATGTTTATTCCATTGCTAAATTTTGTAAAATAAGGGGTAATTCTCGATTGAAATTTTGGCAATCTAAATACATAACTTGCATCTGCAGTTACTATACTTTCGCTGGTAATATTTGGTGAAGTACTATTGTTAACACGTGCATTTGAAAATGTATTTTTAATAGTTGGTGCATTGGAAACAAAAGCTCCATTAATAGTTATTAAATTTCTACCGTTAAATTTATAAGTAATTCCCGCTTTACAACTTAAATTAAAAAAATGTTGCTTATCACTCGCTCCAAAAGAACTGTTGGGATACAATCCGTTCATATACAAACCATCTCGCTGGTAGTTGGTGGAATTTACATACATTCCAACAAAATAATCTACTTTTTTTGTAGTGCTTTGAATTTGAGCAAAAAGGTCAGCTACAGAGCCTGCTATTTTATAATTATATTGAAAAGTTTCGTTGTTTTTAACCAATCTATTTGGGTTGTTTAGATTGGACTGCATGGCATCTCCTTCAGCAAAATAATTTATATCCAAAAAAGAATTTGCACCCAGTAAGTCTTCCATTTTCGCAAAATTGTGAGAGTTCAAATTTTTATATGTTGCCCCGATATTTAATTGAATGGTTGAATTTATAAACGTATGTAACAGCGTGTTTAAATTAAACTGTCGATCATCAATCCTATCTTCATATAAATAATACAATGCGTTGCCATTATCGCTATTTTGTTGATACAAAGCATTCCAATTTAATTGTCCGTTTGTTTGTAATTCTTGTGTGGCTAAATATGCATTGGCATAATCCAAATTAGCTGTATTTCTTAAATAATTGCTTGGTAAATATTTCCAATAAGTTGGATCGGGGTTAGGGGCATTATAATATCCTAACCTACTATTTCCGATATGTCCATCCTGATAGGAAATGGTTGTTTTTAAGGTAATTTTATTATTATCATAAAAATGACTCAACATAACAATAGGCTCAAAAATGGCTTTAATTCTTGAATTTCGATTGGAATTTTCTTGCTCTCCCCAATATGGATTGTATTTTAATCCTTTTAAATTATAGACTTCCTGAGTGTTTGGAGCTGATTTTCCTCTCCTATTAAATGCGGCAATTGCCGTAAAATTGAGACTATTATTTTCATTTATTTTTTTCTCTACCGCAACAAAAGATGACCATGCTTTATACGTAGTTCCTTCCATATAACCTTCATCAGCCGCGCTAAATGATCCAGAAGCGGCTACATGCCAATTGTTTTTTAATTCCCCCGAAATATAAGTTGCCATTACTCTTTGAGTATATGATCTATTAGAACTTGCCAGCGAAATTTTATTAGTTTTTCTGTATTCTGAAGCTCTTGTACTAAAACTTGTACTACCTAAGACACCTCCAAACGTATTTTCAGAAGCGGCAATTCCATTGGTAAAAGTTTGATTTTTAAAAACATCGTTTAAACCTCCCCAATTACTCCATTGTGGTCTTTTATCGTACAATTTATTCATTTCAACCCCATTAATTGAAATGGTTCCGTAGCTAGAATCGTACCCTCGAACCTTAAACCAAGCCTGACTAAAATTAAACGCTGCCGCTCTTAAATAAGCATCTTTTGACGATTGAAATAACCCAGCAATATAATTTGATGATACCTCCTCATCATCGTTAAAATCATCTTCGGTTAGGGTAATAAAATAATCTTCTGGCGACTCTGAAGGTAGCTTTTCAAAATAGATATTTTCTAGATTAAATATATTTTGAAAGTCAAGATTTAGATGTATTGTTTTTGGTTTATACCCTTCCATCTCCAACACAATTTCTTTAGCTTCATTGGAAAAATTACTAAAACTAAATACCCCCTTATCATTGGTTTGAGCATAATAGGTTGTGCCTACTATTTGAATACTAGCATTTTTAATAGGAATGTTTGTAACAACATCAATAGCAATCCCATGCAGCGTTGCAGTAGATTGAGAAATTAAATTTTGGATACAAACAAACCAGACAAATGCGGTGAAAGCAAGTCGATTCATTAACAATTTTTTTTCTAATTAACGACTATTTTTATTTATCTGAAAGTTTTTAAATTGTTTTTTTTAAATAATTTTTAATTAAAAGTTTTTTCGAAGTAATTTTACCTTTCAAAAAAAATATTTCTATGAAATTTGCTATTCTTATTTTTTCTTCTTTTCTGTTAATTCATTCAACTATTTATTGTCAAAAAAATTACAAAATAAAGACCATTGCCTTTTACAATTTAGAAAATTTATACGACACTATAAATGATCCGTTAACCGACGATGAATCCAGTCCTATTATGGAATTAAAAGAAAACAGAGCTGCTATTTACCAACAAAAGTTACAGAATATGGCAAAAGTAATATCTGAAATTGGAGTTGAAGAGTCTAAAAATAGCCCTGTAATACTGGGAGTTGCTGAAATTGAAAATAGAGCTGTTTTAGAAGATTTGGCGCAAAATCATTTATTAAAAGCTAAAAAATATGCAGTGATTCAGTACGATTCTCCCGATTTGAGAGGAATTGATGTTGCCTTGCTTTATCAAACAGAACACTTTAGACCAATACACCATGAGCCTTTTACCTTGAATTTATGGGATGACGAAGGTATTAGAATTCATACCCGAGATCAATTATTGGTTTCCGGATATTTGGATAATGAATTGATTCATGTTATTGTAAATCATTGGCCATCGCGAAGAGGAGGTGAAGAAAAAAGCAGCCATTACAGAGAAAAAGCGGCCTATTTAACAACTACCATCATTGAAAAAATTAAAATTACAGATCCCAACCCAAAAATTATTATCATGGGCGATTTAAACGACGATCCCCACAATGCAAGTTTAAAAAAAGTGTTAAAAACAAAGGCAAAAAAAGAGGAAGTTGAAACTGGTGATATTTACAATCCAATGGAAGAAATGTTTAAAAAAGGGCATCACACGTTGGTATACAGAGACAATATTAATTTATTTGATCAAATTATGTTTACATCGCCTTTACTCACTTCTAAAAGAGATTTCTCCTCTTTTAAAATGTACAAAGTTGGGGTTTTTAATCCAACCTATTTAACCAATCAAACTGGGCAATTTAAGGGCTATCCGTACAGAAGTTTTGCTGGAAGTAATTTTATTGGGGGTTACAGTGACCATTATCCGGTGTATCTACAATTAATAAAAGAATTTTAAATAGTTAGAGAATAATTGAGTAAGATTTAGTGGTATTTATTTTAACCATTTTTTAAATTCGCTTTTCATGGGTCTATAGTTTTCACAGTCAAATGTTCGTACGTTGTTGTAATATTCTTTTAAGTTTTTCTTAGAATTTTCAGGCGATTTCAAGTATTTAATTGTTCTTTTGCTACCTTCATCTGATACAATAATACTTCTATTTAATAGTTCATCTAAAAAATCATCATCCACTACATTGGGTATTCCAATGGTTGCAGCAAATTGATAAAATGGCTTATAGAAAATTAGTCCATCAGCAATATCGCTGTACCTAATATTTTGTTCTAAATTGCTATAATATTTCGTAACTCCAAAGGGAGCATTATGTAGGTCGAAACCGACTGGTCTGTGCTTTGATAGTTCAAAAGCAGCATCCCACATCCCGTCAGCAATTAATCCAATTTCTTGATGGCAAAAATAACCGAAATGAACTTTAATCGAAAAAGACACAAGACATTAAAACTACTTTCACCAAGTTTTATACTTTTTAATAGTGACCAACTGACTTCAGAGGATAAATTCGGAGTTAGTTTTGCTGACTTAGAAAAAGAACTGAAATATGATAGATATGATTGTGAAAAAGTATTTTCAAGATTGTATAGGGATGGAGAAGTAAAATATACAAACACTTCGGTTGTAGGATTACATTTAACACAGGGATGACTCGATTCTTTCACAAACCAAAAACGGACTGGATATGTTGATTTTTCAAGCGGAGAAAGCTTGGAAGATTTGGAATAAGTAAAAATAATTGGTTACTTTATTAACCCGACGGCATTATATCTATAATTATCAAGCTGCATATTGAATATCTTTATGATTGAAATATTTTTGAACTCTATCTGGATTTTGAACTAACATTTGCATATGGTTTTCTAAATTTTCTTTAAGTTTTTCATGGT
>NZ_JAUYUD010000109.1 GCF_030692605.1 Lutibacter sp. | reverse complement strand
TAGGGCTATTCCGATGAAGGTATTCCAATACCTCAATCTCTTCATTTTTAAGTGTTATATATCTCATAATGAGATAAATATACGAAAATTATTATATATACGCAATAAAATACGACATTATTTTATTCTTATTACTTAATTTAAAATCAATAAGCTAAAACTAGAATTAATGATACACGCTTTAAAATGAAACTTTAACCTCTTGAATACCTTTTATAATAAATAATTTTTAGATTTGTATCTTGTTTAAAAATTTGATTAGTATGACTGTTTCCAAAATTTATAATTCTTTCAATTTTGTTTTTTTAGCATTGGCACTTATAACAACAACCCAATGCTCTTTACCAAATAACACTTTTGTAAAGCCAATTATTGCTGAGGATTCTACAAATACTGATAACAAAAAAATTACATTACAAGAAAAAAAGATATTCTTCGACCAAAATACAGCTATTTATCTAAGTAATAATTTTGATGGAGCACGATTAAATGATGTTAAAAAACTGAATGATAGCACATTACAATTGAGAATTCAACCAGAAAATACACCTATTAATAATAGCGCCTACTTTGCTTTTAAAATTTGGTCAAAAAAGCCTACTACGGCATATTTAGAGTTTAATTACCCAAAAGATTATTCTCATAGATACATTCCTAAAATAAAATCTGAAAATGAAATATGGCAAAATATTGATTCCAACCTTATTTTCAAAAAAGATACTATAATTACAATCAAGGTTATTATAAATGAAAAACCACAAATTATTGCTGCGCAAGAAATAATTACCTCAACGCAAACCAAAATATGGTATAACGCACTAATTCAACAACATAAAGCGAAAATAACTTACAAAACTATTGGAAATTCAGTTTTAGGAAAACCAATTCCAATGTTGGATATTCATACTGGAAACGAAAATGAAAAAGATATTGTTGTTTTACTTGCCAGACAGCATCCTCCAGAAATTACAGGATTTATGGCATTTCAAAGTTTTTTACAAAACGTTTTAGAATCCAATCAAATTACAGCAGATTTTTTTACTAAATACCGCGTTTTAGTATTTCCAATTGTAAATCCAGATGGAGTAGATTTAGGTCATTGGAGACATAATGCCAACGGAATAGATTTAAACAGAGATTGGAGTTTTTATAAACAACCAGAGATAAATGCCATTACCAAAGCTATTGTACAAGTTGCAAATAAATCAAAAGGAAAAGTAGTAATTGGAATTGATTTTCATTCCACTCAAGAAGATTTATATTACACCAGCCATTCTACCGAAAACTCTACAATTCCACATTTTTACGATGAATGGTTTAAAGCCATTGATGATACTTTTCCAAATTACAAACCAAACGAAATACGTGAAGACAGCAACCAACCTGTTTCAAAAGCTTGGTTTTTAGGAATGTATGGTGCCACAGCAATAACTTATGAAATTGGTGATGAAACGCCACGTGATTTTGTGAGAGAAAAAGGAAAAGTTGCCGCTATTGAAATGATGAAAATTTTAAATAAAAGATAGCCTTCTACAAATTAATTATGATTAAAAATTCATTGGAACCTCTATAAATAAAATTTCTGATTCCTTTTTTGCTTTAATTTTAAATGAAGAACATTCAGAAATACCTATAGCATCTCTTTTAGTTAAAATATCATTTTCTATCTCAATTTCACCATCAATTAACATAACATAAACTCCATGAGTTTTAGAAATTAATTCGTACGTAAAGGAGGTTTCATTTGAAATATCTATTCTTGAAATTTGAGCATTTTGATGAATTTTTAAACTGCCTTCTATCGGTTCATCTATTGAAGAAACCAATATTTGCAGTTTATTTTTTCGTTCTGAGGCTTCAAATTTCTTCTGATCATATCTCGGTTCAACTTCTTGCTGATTAGGGAGTATCCAAATTTGAAATAAATTAATTTCTTCAGTTGGATGATTGTTCATTTCGGAATGCTGAACACCTGTTCCTGCCGACATTACTTGTACTTCACCAGAATAAATTGGAATCCATTCATTGGTCATTGAGTCTCTATGTTTTAAAGATCCACTGAGCGGAATGGTAATTATTTCCATATTATCATGAGGATGTGTTCCAAAACCCATTCCACCTTGAATAATATCATCATTTAAAACCCGCAATGCACCAAAATTCATTGTTGAAGGATTATAATAATGGGCAAAACTGAAAGAGAAATTTGCTTTTAACCAACCGTGATTTGCAGTGCCCCTTTCATCTGATTTATATACTTTTGTTTTCATTTATTTGTTTTTTGTTTTTTAATTGTCAAAGAGAACATCCGAATAAGATCTCATTATTTCTAATCCAAATCAACTAAGAGAAAAATCTCTTAGTTTATCTAATATTTCATTCAATATTTTGGCTTCATTTTCTGAAATAGAATTCAAATAACTGTTAAATTCATCCATTTTAATTTCATTTAGTAATGCTAAACCACGATCATTTATCTTCACATAAACAACACGCCGGTCATTTTCACATCTCACACGTTCAATAAAACCTTTATCACATAACTTATCCATTAAACGAGTGGAATTTGGCGATTTTTGCACCATTCGTTCCTTAACCTTATTTACAGTAATTGCCTCTTTTGCCCCTCTCAAAATTCTCAAAATATTATACTGTTGTTCCGAAATATTAAATGGTTTCAGATAAGCATTCCCAACAGTATCCAAAAAATTAGACGTATACTTTATATTTAATAATGCTTTAACACGTTCGTTTGGAAACTCAGAATTTATTTCTTTTGAAAAATCTCCCATGACTATATTTTTTTTTCTAAATCAGCAACTAATTTTTCAATAGTCATTTTTAATTCTTCATTTAAAACCTCGTTATTTTTAAAATTATCGAAAAATGAAGGAAAAGACATGCTACCAACAATTTGTGCACCATTAAACGGAAATCTTCCTAAAGCAATATCCAAAACTGATTGTCCTCCTCTGATTCCTGGAGAAGTAGCTAAAAGCAACATTGGCTTATCTCTCCAAACTTTGCCATTAATTCTAGATAACCAATCAAAAGCATTTTTGAAAGCTACAGAATATGAACCATTATGCTCAGCCAAAGAAATAATAAAACCATCGGCCGTTTCAATTAATTCGTTTAATGCAATTACTCCTTTTGGTGAACCAACTTTAGCTTCAACATCTACCGAAAACAAAGGCATTTCATAGTTGTTTAAATCCACTTTTATTAATTCCACATTTTTAACCAAATCACCTACATATTCTGCTAATATTTTATTGATTGAATTTTTACTGTTGCTTCCTCCTATTGTAATTATTTTTTTCATAGTTTTTTGATTAAATAGTAACTAATTTTCTTCCCGTTGTGTATGATATAACTAACAATACAGTTGCCATAAGGGCTGCTGTTTGCTCTCCATCTCCAATCATAATATGTGCAAAAAACGCCAAAACAAATTCAAAAAATAAACCGGCATAGACCCATTCTTTTAAATATGACTTTTTCTGAGTTAATAATACAATAACTGCCGTAATTTTTGCAATTGCTAATGGATAAATTAAATATGTTGGGTATCCAAATCCCATAAATGCTTGTTGTATCATTGCGTTATTAAACACATACATTCCGGCTGACATAACTAAAAGCGCACTCAATAAACCTGTTGCACTCCAATAAATAATTTTTGCTGTTTTTATATAGTATAAATTAAAATATGTGCAAATGTAAAACAAATATTTTTAATTACCTAGGTAATTATTTACTAGGTAACTATTTAATATTTATTAACATTGATTTCGTATTTTAGCACAACGCAGTTTAAACTAAATAAATGGATTTAAAATTTAACAAAAACGAAGATTTCAACAAACTAGAATTATCCGATTTAAAAACAAAATTGATAAAAGTTTATAAAGGTGGGGGTGATAAAAACAATGAAAAACATAAAACAAAAGGAAAATTAACTGCACGTGAGCGCATTTCTTTTTTATTCGATAAAAATTCAAATAGCATTGAAATTGGAGCTTTAGCTGGTGATGAAATGTATGTTGAACATGGTGGTTGTCCATCCGGTGGCGTTATTGTAAAGATTGGCTACATTCATAAAAAATTATGCATTATTGTTGCTAATGATGCTACAGTTAAGGCTGGAGCTTGGTTTCCTATTACTGGAAAAAAGAATTTAAGAGCACAAGAAATTTCTATTGAGAATAAATTACCAATTATATATTTAGTAGATAGTGCAGGGGTTTATTTACCAATGCAGGATGAAATTTTCCCAGACAAAGAACATTTTGGTCGTATTTTTAGAAATAATGCCATTATGAGCAGTATGGGAATTACACAAATTGCCGCAGTTATGGGAAGTTGTGTAGCCGGAGGTGCTTATTTACCAATTATGAGTGATGAAGCTATAATTGTTGACCAAACTGGAAGTATTTTTTTGGCAGGAAGTTATTTAGTAAAAGCAGCTATTGGAGAAAATGTTGAAAATGAAACTTTAGGTGGAGCAACCACTCATTGTGAAATAAGTGGCGTTACAGATTATAAAGCAAAAGACGATTATGATGCCCTAAATAAAATTAAAAATATAATTTCAAAAATTGGAGATTTTGATAAGGCAGGTTTTAATAGAATTAAAGCTGAAAAACCAATTAGTAACCCCGAAACTATTTTTGGAATCCTTCCAACATTGAGAACAGAGCAATATGATATGCTCGATATTATTAAAAATTTAGTAGATAATTCTGAAATTGAAGAATATAAACAAGATTACGGAAAAACACTAATTTGTGGGTATGGTCGAATTGATGGATGGGCAGTTGGTATTATTGCTAATCAGCGTAAGGTTGTAAAAAATGCCAAAAAAGAAATGCAATTTGGAGGTGTTATATATTCTGATTCAGCCGATAAGGCAACTCGTTTTATCGCAAATTGCAATCAGAAAAAAATTCCATTGGTATTTTTACAAGACGTAACCGGTTTTATGGTTGGCAGCAAAAGTGAACATGGTGGTATTATAAAAGATGGTGCCAAAATGGTAAATGCTGTAAGTAATTCAGTGGTGCCCAAATTTACTGTTATAATTGGAAATTCGTATGGCGCCGGAAATTATGCTATGTGTGGTAAAGCATATGATCCTCGTTTAATTGTTGCTTGGCCCTCTGCCCAGTTAGCAGTTATGGGAGGCGAACAAGCAGCAAAAGTTTTACTTCAAATTGAAACTTCATCTCTATTAAAAAGAGGAGAAATAATTACTGAAGAAAAAGAACAAGAAATTTTACAACATATTCAACAAAAATACGACAAACAAACATCACCATATTATGCAGCAGCACGACTATGGACAGACGCAATTATAAATCCGTTAGACACAAGAAAATGGATAAGTATGGGAATTGAAGCAGCAAATCATGCACCCATTGAAAAACAATTTAATCTAGGTATAATACAAGTTTAATTTGTTGGAAAACTAGGTTGTAATTTTTACATTTGCACCTCAATTATAAACATTATGGGAAGAGCGTTTGAGTTCAGAAAAGGTAGAAAAATGAAACGTTGGTCGGCAATGGCAAAAATATTTACCAGAATAGGTAAAGACATTGTCATGGCTGTAAAAGAAGGAGGCCCTAATCCTGAAAGCAATGCAAGATTAAGAGCTGTAATTCAGAATGCTAAGGCAGCAAATATGCCCAAAGATAATGTTGAACGCGCGATTAAAAAAGCAAGTGATAAAGATACCGCCAATTATAAAGAAGTTTTATTTGAAGGATATGCTCCACACGGAATTGCAGTTTTAATTGAAACAGCTACCGACAATAATAACAGAACTGTTGCAAATGTAAGAGCTGCTTTTAATAAATGTGATGGAAACCTTGGAACCTCTGGTTCAGTAGTATTTATGTTTGATCATACTTGTAATTTTAGAATTAAAACCGAAGATCTAAAAATAGATTTGGAAGAATTTGAACTAAATTTAATGGATTTTGAAGTTGAAGAAGTTTTTGAAGATGAAGATGGTATTGTTATTTATGCAATGTTTGAACAATTTGGCGCTATTCAAAAATATTTAGAAGAAAATAATCTAGAAATTTTATCATCTGGCTTTGAACGTATTCCTACAACTACCACCAAATTAACCGAAGAACAGCAGGTTGATGTAGAAAAATTATTAGACCGATTAGAAGAAGATGACGATGTTCAGAATGTTTATCACTCTATGGAATAATTACAAATGGAACTTACAGGTAAAAAAATAATAGAATTAAAAAGTATAACTTCATCTGATGTTGTATGTTCTAATTGTAATAAACAAAACACTACAAAGATCTCTGTATTTGGTATTTATAAACATTTATTTTATATTCCATTTTTTTCTGGAGGTAAAAATGGACATTCGGAATGTGAAAATTGTGCGAAACAATTTAATTTAAAAACAATGCCAAACCCAGTTAAATTGGCTTATTATGAATTAAAAGAAACTGTAAAAACTCCTATTTGGTTTTATACCGGGCTTATTGGAATTAAAACCTTAGTGATTATAAAAATAGTTAGCAATTATTTATAAGAAGGTTAAGGGTCTCTTTTTTGTTAATTTTTTGCGTTTCTGTCTCAATAAATTTATTTAAAAAATAAATTTTTTTAGGTTTTTCAAATTTTGCTAGACCATCAAACGAATTAATAGTTTCAATTACTTTTTCATTTTTACTACCTTCTATAATCAAAACTAATTTCTCTCCTAAAATAGTATCGGGAAACCCAACAACAAAAAGTCGATGTTGAATTAATTTTGAGATTTTTTCTTCAATTTGCTCGGGAATTATTTTTATTCCACCAGAATTTATAATTGAATCATACCTCCCTAACCAATAAAATTCATTAGCAGAAATAATTTCAACCAAATCGTTAGTAATAATTTTCTTATCTGAAATAGTTGGAGCATCAATAATTAAACAACCCCGTTCATCTGTTGAAATTGAAATATTTGGCAAGGTTTTATAATGAGATTTCTTCATTTCACTCGCTATGCCGTTTTTAAAATTATTAAGTTTTTTTACTGCAATATGTGTAATTGTTTCGGTCATTCCATAGGTTGAATATATTGCACTACTTACTTTTTGAAATTTACCAACTAAATCTTCAGAAACGTCTCCACCACCAACAATTAATTTTTTAACACGATGTAAATAATCTAAAGAATGATGCGCTTGTGTTGGAACCATAGCACAAAAATCGTATTTTTTATTAGTGGTTTTTAGAGGGTGATTTGTAGGTTTAACCACATCTAAATGCCATCCCAAACAAAGGGCACGAACCATCATCATTTTACCAGCAATATAATTTGGACTCATACAAAGCAAAGCTGTTGTTTTCGCTTGTAACTCAAAATATTCGCTTGTTGCAATTGCACTAGCAATCATGTGGGCTTTTTTTAACTTAATTGCCTTAGGTTTACCAGTAGAACCTGAAGTTTTAACTTCAACAAATGACTTATTATTAAACCATTCAAAAAAAAACAAATATAATTCAGGGTAATTTTTTTTTGAAAAAGAAAGTAATTCATTTACATCTGTAAAAGAATGTTCTTGCAACTGAAAATCGGTATGTAAATCTAATTTTTTCACCCAATTAACTCAATAAGTTCACATTATCCAAGGGATTCTCCACTTTCCCAATCAATTTTTCTTTCCAATTAGTCCATTTATATTTTTTAGCAAATATCCAAATAACCAATGGGTACATAAAAAAAACTGGTAAAAACATTTCAAAATTTACAGAAGGTTCGGAAATATCCACAAACAAGGCATCCGTCTGAAAAACCATCCAATTAGAAGTTACTAAAACCGCTGCTACAATATTATTTGCAGCGTGAAAACCTAATGCCAATTCAGTTCCTTCATCCATTAATGTAATTATCCCTAACAATAATCCTGTTCCAATATAAAAAATCAAAATAATTTTACCAAGTTTTGCTACTTCCGGATTTAATCCGTGTAACAACCCAAATATTAATGAAGTTAACACCAGTGGAACCCATGCGTTTTTAAACCAAACTCCAATACCTTGCATTAAATAACCTCTGAAAAGTATCTCTTCCATACTAGTTTGGATGGGTAAAAATAAAAAAGAAATAATAACTAATATTAAAAAAGGAATTGGTTTAAAATTCCAAACATAATCTTCAGGGGCATAAAAATAACTAAAACTTAAAGTAACAAATCCCATTAAAGCCCAAAAAAAGAAGGCGTAAAAAATTCGATTCCAATCAACATTTGCTCTACTTGTAATTACCGAAATTAATTTCCTTTTATGAAAATTGAGAATGCCTAAAATTAAAAATATAAGTCCTATTGCAAATGAAAGAATGACCATAAACAAGTACAAATTTGCATTAATACCTACTGTTGTAAATGTGTTTTCGGCTGAATTTATAAATTCTTCAAAATTATTAGCATGAATATAGGCTGTTACAACCAACGGAATTACTCCGAAAAATTGCCACCCAAAAAAAAATATAAATAAAGTGCCAAAATATGACCACCCCTCGTTATTTCCTTTGTACGCTTGTTGTATAAATTTCATATTATTTCTTTTGATTATATCATGAATCAACAATTAGACAAGCTTACTGTGATTTCTCTTAAAATTATAATAAATTAAAATCCCACTTTTTAGTATTATTATACTGTAAATATCCACTTTTTACTTCTAACGGACTCTCAATATTATTTAAAAATAATCCACCAGTTCCAAGCCCTTGAGGCATTTTATTGTTTAATAAATATGTCCATTGCGCAATGGCATTTAACCCAACGTTACTTTCTAAAGCTGATGTTATCCACCAATCAATTTTTTGATTTTTAGCTAGTTGAATCCATCCTTCACTTCCCCTATATCCTCCAACTAAACTTGGTTTCAAAACTACATATTGTGGTTGTATTACTTCTAGTAATTTTTCCTTTTCTGTAACATTAAAAACACCTATTAATTCTTCATCTAGCGCAATTGGAACAGGAGTATTGGCACATAATTTTGCCATTTCTTCAATTTGTCCTTGTCTAATCGGTTGCTCAATAGAATGAATTTCAAACTTTGAAAGTTTCTTTAATTTTTCTAATGCTTCATTTGGTCTAAATGCACCATTTGCATCAACTCTTAATTCTATTTCTTTGGAAGAAAATTCTTTCCGAATGTTCTTTATTAACCCAAGTTCCAAATCAAAGTCAATAGCTCCTATTTTCATTTTAATAGTTGAAAAACCACATTTTAATTTCTCTTTAATTTGATTTTTCATAAAGGTTAAATCGCCCATCCAAATTAATCCATTAATTGGAATTCCAATTTCAAAATTTGTGAATTTTGATGGAAATAAAAGAAACGGATTTTCACTTTTTAACGATAAAATAGCTTGTTCTAATCCAAACTGAATGGAAGGAAATTCATTAAGTTCAGTTAATAGCGATTCATAGTTTATATTAATATTTTCACAAAGCCATTTCAATTTGTCTTCATAATCTGGTCTATCATCACAACTTAAACCTCTAAATAATCCGCATTCTCCAATTCCCATTTTTCCTTCAGCCGTTACCTTTAAAAAGTAAGTTCCTTTCGTTTTTAAAATACCCCTAGATGTACCACTTGCTTGTTTAAAATTTAAACTATATTTTTGGTATGTTGCCTTCATTTTTTTATAAAAGCGAAAGTTACAATTATTTACTATTTTAATTAACTTGTATACATAAATATTCTATTATGGCTGTTCCTCAAATTCCTAATTTAATTTATTATGCTATTCCGTTTTTTATAGTAACAGTAATTTTTGAAGGACTTGTTTTATATAGAAAACAACCTAAAAACTACAATGTTAAAGATACTTTTGCTTCTTTATCAATGGGAATTGGCAATGTTATAGCAAACTTATTAAGTAAATTTTTTGTGGTAATTATTATCTCTTATTTATACGAAAATTATAAATTAGCAACATTACCATTCGTTTGGTGGACTTGGATTCTTATATTATTTGCAGATGATTTTTGCTACTATTGGGCGCACAGGATTGGTCATGAAAGTCGATTTTTTTGGGCTTCACATATTGTGCACCATTCCTCACAAAAATATAATTTAAGTACAGCTTTACGCCAAACTTGGACTGGTGGTTTTTTTAGTTTTATTTTTTACTTAATATTACCAATTTTAGGATTTCATCCTTTAATTATATTCACTCAAATGAGCATCAGTCTTTTATATCAGTATTGGATTCACACTGAATTGATTCATAAAATGCCAAAATGGTTTGAAGCTGTATTTAATACACCTTCCCATCACAGGGTACATCATGGAAGTAATCCTATTTATTTAGACAGAAATCATGCTGGTATTTTTATTATTTGGGATAAATTATTCGGAACTTTTCAACCAGAATTAGAAAATGAAAAAGTTATTTATGGGTTAACTTCCAATATTAACACTTTTAATCCTATAAAAATTGCTTTTTTGGAATGGATTGGCGTTTTTAAAGATGCATTTACATCAAAAACTTCATTCATAAATAAATTGAACTATTTTATTAAACCACCTGGTTGGAAACATGATGGAACTGGAATATTATCAGATGATTTAAGAAAGGAATGGTTAAAAAATAGAAGTTAATCTTTTTTCCACCGTTCTAATTTTGGAACTCCTTTAGCGAAAAATCCTGCCATTAATTTCATAAACCCACCCATTTCTTTTATTTTTTCTTTTACCAAAGCTTGCATTTCTTCAGCTGTAATATCTGGATTCAAAAATTTCCCATTTTCATAGCAATAACTACAATATTTATTGCTTGGTTGTCCATCTGCATTTGTACCACTTCCTTTTGGATCCTTACATAAAGGCATTCCACAACTTTGACAATTTTTGTATGTTTTCATTATGTTATAATTTATATTGTTGAATGTACTGCTATTCTATTTCCTTCTGAATCTATAAATGCTCCCATATAGCCTATTTCTTCTGAAATTATTTTTTTTGATACAATTACTTTTCCACCTGCAGCTTCTACTCTACCAAGTTCATCTGAAACATCATTGGTTTGGGAAGCTAAGTAAATTAATGTTCCATTTGTTCCAGGCTTGTAATACGTTGGATTGTAAATTAATGAACCTCCGGTATTTGGAGCGTTTTTATCTTCCGCTAACGGAAACCACCCCATTAATAATTCACCAAAATTCTGAACATTAATTTTAAAATTGAAAACTGTTTCATAAAATTTAACCGCTCTATCCATATTTTCAACAGGAATTTCAAACCAACAACCTATATTTGATTTCATAAATCTATTACTTCTTACAATTTTATATGGCCACCAATTGGTACTAAAATTAATTCTTTTTTTGCTTTTGCAAATTTTTCAAAGGCTTCTTTATGATTAATTTTAATATAACCGAAAGTATCAAAGTGGTAACCTAAAATTTTATTACAACTTAAAAATTTACTTGCTTTAATAGCTTCATCAATTCCCATTGTAAAATTATCGCCAATTGGTAAAACTACCAAGTCAAGTTCTCCAATTACATCTGGAATCAGTCTCATATCATAGGTTAAGGCTGTATCTCCAGCAATATAAATTCTATGATGACTCGTTTCAATTACGAAACCTCCAGGTTGTCCACCATAACTTCCATCAGGAAAAGAACTCGAATGAATTGCATTTACATAATGAACGGTTCCAAAATTAAATTTCCATTTTCCACCGTGATTCATTGGGTGTCCTTCAATTCCTTTATTCTCAAAATAGGTAACAATTTCATAATTTGAAATAACCTTTGCGCTTGTTCGTTTTGCAATAGTTTCAACATCTAAAATATGGTCTTGATGAGCATGTGTTACTAAAATATAATCTGCTTGCAGTTTATTTATATCAATCTTTTTTGCTAATTCATTTCCTGAAATAAAAGGGTCAATTAATAACGTTTTGTCTTTTGTTTCAATACTTAAGCATGAGTGCCCTAAATACGTTATTTTCATTTTGAAGTGGTTTTGATTGGTTTACTGCAATTTAATGAAAATATTTTATAAAAAACGACGGAAATAGTGATTACTTGAAAATTTAAAATATCACAATTATACGTTTACTACTAAAACAAATGTTTAAACTATTTTTATTGAGATAATAACAACCCTAATCCAAATAAAAGTGAAAACGCAAAAGTACTAATCGCCAATTTTTTCAATTCAACATCTAATAATTTTGGTTGTCTATTAATATACACAACGTTAAGATGCTTTGTTATAGGAATGTAAGCCAAAACAAATATAAATTGATAACTAGATTTGAATTGAATAATTGTATATATTATGGCTATTAGAAAGGAGGAAATTAATAAAAAGTAATGATAATATTTAGCAAATTCGATACCTATTTTAACCACAATTGTGTGTTTTTTAGCATTCAAATCTGATTCTCTATCACGCATATTATTAAGGTTGAGAACTCCTATACTTAAAAATCCAATTGAAAAAGCAGGTAAAAAAATTGTTGAATTTAATTGCTTTGTATACAAATAATAGCTTCCACAAACACTCAATAAACCAAAAAATAGAAATACAAAAACATCACCAAAACCACTATATCCATAAGCTTTTGTTCCCATTGTATATTTTATTGCTGCGGCTATGCTTGCAATTCCTAATAAAAAAAAGATACTTAGATTTAAAAAATCATCTTTTCCAAAGGCTGTATAAATTAGTAAAAGTGCAATTATAAAAGTTATTCCCACAAAAATTTTGATAGCTTTAAGCATTTGAGAAGGAGTAATTACTCCACTTTGAATAGCTCTTTTGGGTCCAATTCTTTCTTCATTATCTGTTCCTTTTACTCCATCTCCGTAATCATTTGCATAGTTGGAAACAATCTGAAATCCTATGGTGGTTAACAAAGCTAACAAACAAATTTGCCAATTAAAAAAGCCTTCTGAAGCTGCTAAAAAACTACCTGCAATAATTCCAGAAATTGAAAGGGGAAGCGTTCTTAATCTAGCTGCTTTTACGTAGTGTTTTATCATTGAATAAAATTTGCTTTCTAAATTTTATAAATTATTAGCATTAGCAATTAGCTCTGCAATATCTAACACTTCAATATCAGCTTCTTTATTAGTTGCTTTCACCCCGTCAGTCATCATTGTATTACAAAATGGACAACCAGTTGCTATTATATTGGGTTTTACATCAATAGCTTGTTCGGTACGTGCTACATTAATTTCTTTTGTTCCTTTTTCAGCATCCTTAAACATTTGTGCTCCTCCAGCTCCACAACATAAACCATCTGATTTACAATGTTTCATTTCAACCAATTCAGCATCTAATTGTTTTATAAGTTCACGAGGTGCTTCATAAATATCGTTTGCACGCCCTAAATAACAAGGGTCATGAAAAGTGATTTTTTCGCCCTTGTATTTACCACCTTCAATAGTTAACCTACCTTCATCTAATAACGATTTTAACAACTCAGTATGATGTACAACTTCATAATGACCTCCAAGTTCTGGGTATTCATTTTTTAGGGTATTAAAACAATGAGGACAAGCAGTTACTATTTTTTTTACTTCATACGCATTCAAAACTTCAATATTTGTCATTGCTTGCATTTGAAATAAAAATTCATTCCCTGCCCTTTTTGCCGGATCACCTGAACAACTTTCTTCAGTTCCAAGCACCGCAAACTCAACATTTGCATTATTTAATATTTTAACAAATGCCTTTGTAATTTTTTTTGCTCTATCGTCAAAACTTCCTGCACATCCAACCCAAAACAACACTTCTGGTTGTTTTCCTTGAGCCATCATTTCTGCCATTGTTGGTACGTTCATCCTAAAAATGTTATTTTCTGTTATTCTTCTTTCCAATTAAGTCTATCCATTTGGTTGTATTGCCAAGGCGCACCATTGTTTTCAATATTTGTCATCATACTGTTTAATTCTTGTGGAGCGGCCGATTGTTCCATAACCAAATAGCGGCGTAAATCAATAATAATTGATAATGGGTCAATATTTACTGGACATTCCTCTACGCACGCATTACAACTAGTGCAAGCCCAAATTTCTTCAGGTGTTATATAATCATTTAATAACTGCTTATCATCGGTTATAAACTTACCATTCTTATCAATATTTTTACCAACCTCTTCCAAACGATCTCTCGTTTTCATCATAATTGCTCGAGGCGATAATTCTTTACCGGTTTGATTTGCAGGACAAGACGATGTGCATCTACCACATTCTGTACACGTATAGGCGTTCATTAACTGAACCCAATTTAAATCTTGCACATCACTTGCTCCAAATTTTGAAGGAACATCATTTACTGCGTCTGGATTGGTTGCAAAAGGATCTATGTTTGGATCCATCATCATTTTAACCTCATTGGTTACGGCTTCTAAATTATTCAATTTACCTTTTGCATTTAGATTTGCAAAATATGTATTTGGAAATGCCAATAAAATATGAAGGTGCTTTGAATAATATAAGTAATTTAAAAATATTAATATCCCAATTATATGCAACCACCAAGCTGAACGCTCAATAAGATACATTGTTTCAATGCTATACGTATGAAAAATAGGAACAACTAATTGACTTATTGGATTTCCTCCGTTTGCCAATTGAAATGACTGATCTGCCGCATTCATAATTAGAAATAATGACATTAACACCATTTCAAAATATAATATATTAAGCGCATCATTTTTAGGAAATCCTGCCATTTCTTTATTCCAAAATCGAGGAATTTTCAAAACCATTCTACGAATCCAAAATACAATCACTGAAATCAAAACTAAAAAAGCTAAAATTTCAAATGATCCAATTAAAAATTGATAAAAACCACCAAAAATCCTAAATGCTCTATGGGTTCCAAAAACACCATCAATAATTATTTCTAAAACTTCTATATTTATAATAATAAACCCAGCATAAACAATAATATGTAAAATACCCGCTACGGGTTTTTTAACCATTTTAGATTGACCTAATGCAACCATCGCCATATTTCTCCATCGTTCTGAAGCATTGTTGGAACGATCAATTGCAGTACCCAACTTAATATTTCTGATAATTTTTTTTATATTGAAAACAAAAAAACCGATTCCAACAATTAGTACAAAAATGAAGATGACGTTATCAATATAATTCATAAAAAAAACGATTATTTTATCTTATTGATTTATTTCTACTTGTTTCGTTTCTCCTTCAAAACCTTTTTCTTTTTTTCCAAATAAGGAAAAATGAACAAAACGTTTAGGGTGTAATTTCATTTCGCGTAATAATTCTTCCAATTCCTTTGAAGCATTGGTTAAATTATTATACATCTTTTCGTCTTTTACCAACTTACCAAGAGTTCCTTTTCCGCTTTCAATAGAACTTAAAACTCCATTGAGGTTGTTTATAGTTTCTTCTAAATTTTTAATAGTCATTCCTATATTAGCACTGGCTAGGGAGTCTGAAAGTTTTGCGAAATTACTAGCTATTCTGTCCGAATTTGAAAGGGTATTCGATATTTTTACTTCATTTTTAAGCATTAATTCTTCTACCGATTTAGCTGTTTTACTGAAGGAAGTTACAACTTCATTTAATTGAGAAATAGTTGATTTTAGATTTAGACGTGTTTTTGCATCCAACACATCATTAAATCCAACCAATAAAGAGTCTGCATTAACAATTACATTTTCAACTTTAGCTTGCAAAGGACTTAACTTTTCAGAGACACTTGTAAAAATATCAGATTCTGTTTCTCCTTTTAAAAAATCTCCAGGAATTGCCATTTCACCTTCAAACGACGGTACAATCGCCAATGATTTACCTCCCATTATGCTTGTACTATAAATTTTTGCAATACTTTTTTTAGAGAATTCAAAATCGTTTTCAACACTAAATTCAACAATTAAATTTCCTCTTTTTTCAGGATCTTTATTAAATTCAATACTTATTATTTTACCAACTACAACGCCATTAATGGTAACAACACTTGCTGTATTTAATCCTTCCACATCGCTGTATTCTGCATAAAAAGTAGTTAAAGGACCATCAAATAGATTGAAGCCCTTTAAAAAATTATAACCCCAAATAAAAAGAGCTATAACCGCAACAAAAACAAGGCCTGTTTTAAATTCTCTTGTAATTTTCAAAATATCAAATAATTTAGTGTAACAATATTAGTGATTATTTTTGGGAGTAACTTAATTATAACGCTATGATTTTTTCAAAATCTCATCTACAGATACCTTTTCTCCATTTTTAAATGCAACAATAAATGCAGAAGTATATCCCTTTAAAATAACCATTTTTTGTAGTTCTATTATCTCATTGTAATTTGAAGTACCACCTACAAAATACTTAAAATTTCTACCATCCTGAACGCGCTCAACATTTTCAATACCTTTAAAATTATAAGATTTTGTTTCTAATTTATTAGTTCCTGTAGCAATTTGAACCTTAAATTCAACATTATTGTTTTCTTCTTTTGAAGGCGATGAATGGTTTTCATTTTTGTTCAATGAAACTGAAGATGCAGTTGACGTTGAGGAAGACACATTACTTGTATTATTACCTGAAACCGTATTAATATTAAGCTGTTCCATATATTTTAAAATACTTTCAAAAATAGATTCAGCAAATTTTTCCTGACCATTTTTAGAATTTAAATAAGCACCTTCATCTTTATTGGTAATAAACCCAGTTTCAATTAATACACTTGGCATATAAGTTTGATGCAAAACCACAAATCCAGCTTGTTTTACTCCCCTATCTGTTCTATTTAATGAATTTAAAAAATTATGCTGTACAATGCTTGCCAATTGAATACTTTGATCTAAATATTCCTCTTGCATTAAAGTTAAACCTATGACCGATTGTGGTGAACTTGGGTCAAAACCCTTATAATTAACCTTATAATTATCCTCCAATAAAATTACGGAATTCTCTGCTTTTGCAACTTCAAAATTCTGGCTGTTTGCATGTGGCCCTAAAGCCCATGTTTCTGCTCCTGAGGCTTGAGAATTATGCGCATTACAATGTATAGAAACAAATAAATCTGCATCGGCTTTATTTGCAATTCGCCCTCTTTCCCACAAATCAACAAAAATATCAGTCTTTCTAGTGTAAATTACCTTTACATTTTTAATTTTCTCTAAATGCTCGCCCAATAATAAAACAATATTTAAAGCAATTTCTTTCTCCTTATAGCTATAAGTACTTACTTTTCCAGGATCCTTACCCCCATGACCCGCATCTAAAACAATAATAAACTCTTTATTTTGAGAATATGAATTAAAATTTGTGAAAAATAGTGTTAAAAGTAGTACGAAAGTCAGTAAGAAATTCGTTCTTATTTTAATTTTATAAAAGTGTTGTGTGTTCATCAATAATTTAATTATTTTTGGCCTTTGTTATTTGGTATAACAAGTATTGAGCCATACATTTACAAATATCTAAAAAATGGTTGACTTTTAAGTAGGCTAAAGTAAAAACTTTAATGAAATCAACCCAATAAAATTGGTATTTTTACAAAAAAATTATTATTAAAAATAATATTAAAAATTCGTTTTCTTTTTTAGCGCTATCAATCTTAGTATGGATTGTTAGTTCAAATGGTTATTCTCAAAAAATTAAAGATAGAATAGACAAAAAAACTGTTGAAATATCTAAAGATACCCTCCCTATAAAAAAAATTGATTCGTTAGTGATTTCACCTCTTGACACACTTTTAAAAACGAAACCAAAGGAAGTTTTAGAAGGCATCATTGAGCATACAGCAGATAGTTTAATTCGACAAGATTTAAAAAATAAAATTGTAAAGTTATATGACAAAGCACATGTACATTATAAGGACATTGATTTACAAGCTGGTTATATTGAAATAAATAATAACACCAACATTATAAAAGCATTTGGAGTAAAAGATAGTATTGGAAAATATTCTCAACGTCCAATTTTTAAACAAGGATCTCAAGAATCGACTCAAGATTCTATTGTTTTCAATTTTAAAACTGAAAAAGCAAAAATTTGGGGACTTAAAACCGAACAGCAAGGTGTAATAATTAGAGGTGCCGTAAGTAAAAAACACAATGATTCTATTATTTTTATTGAAAACATTAGACTAACAACTTCAGAAAAAGACAATCCAGATTATTACATTGCTATTAAAAAAGCAAAATTTATAAAGGATAGTAAGTTAGTGGCAAGTTCAAGTCAATTGGTTATAGCAGATGTGCCTACTCCTTTAATTTTACCCTTCGCTTATATTCCACTTACAAAAGGACGAACTTCTGGATTTTTAATGCCAACTTGGGGTGATAATAATCAGCAGGGCTTTTTTTTACAAAATGGTGGTTATTATTTTGTGTTAAGCGATAATTTTGATCTTGCTGTTTTGGGAGATATTTACACCAATGGAAGTTGGGGTCTTAGAACAGAATCTGGTTATGCCAAACGGTATCGTTATTCTGGAAAACTTGATTTTAAGTACGAAAGTTTGATTAATAGTTTAAAAGGTTTTGACGACTATTCTGAGGGTTCTAATTATAATATTAGATGGAGCCATAGCCAAGATGCAAAAGCAAGTCCTAACTCTCGATTTTCAGCCTCTGTAAATTTGGGTAGCAGTAAATATTTTAAACAATCTATTAATGAGTACAATACCAATTCATTTTTAAATAATAATTTAAGTTCATCTGTTTCATATTATAAAAAATTTGTAGGAACTCCTTTCAATATGTCTATGTCTGTTACTCATTCACAAAATACGAATACAGAACAGATAACAATGACTTTACCATCGATACAGATAAATATGGATCGTTTGTATCCGTTTGCAGGTAAAAATGGGGCTAAAAACAACGCATTACAAAAAACTGGATTTACTTATTCGCTCCAAGGAGATAACAGAATTAATACTTCTGATGAATTTTTCTTTAAAAAAGAGATGTTTGACAATGCCAAATCTGGAATACTGCAAAATGCTAGTTTAAGTACCAATATGAAGGCGCTTCGATATTTTACACTATCTCCAAACTTAAATTATAAAGAAGTTTGGTATTTTGATAAACTGAGGAAAGAGTTTAATGATACTGAAAATGCAGTAGTAACCGATACCATTAACCAGTTCAACACTTTTAGAGAATATTCAACAGGAATTTCATTAGCCACTACGGTTTACGGAATGGTTAATTTTAAAAAAGGAAAATTAGAGGCCATTCGACACGTTGTCCGACCATCAATTTCCTATAGTTACACACCCGATTTTAGTAGCTTCAATAAAGAATATCAAAAAAGTGCTGACCCAACTGACATCGCTGAATATTCTCCATTTGCAAATGGGATTTTTGGCGGACCGAGTAGTGGAATTTCCAATAGTTTAAATTTTAGTTTAAACAACAATCTTGAAGCAAAATTGCGGCCTAAAGATTCTCTAGAAAAAGAATCAACAAAAATTATTCTTTTAAACAATTTAAATTTTTCTACTTCTTACAATATGGCTGCCGATTCCTTAAAATGGAGTCCTATTTCAGCAAATGCAGGCACCAAAATTTTTAAAGATAAAATTGGAATTAATGTGAACGCCACACTAGATCCATATGGCCTAGATTCTAATGGAAAAAAAATAAACACTTTTAATCGAGATAATGGAGGTAGTTTATTTAGACTAACCAATGCAGGAATTACTATGGATTATTCTTTGTCTAGTAAGGATAATGAAAAAAAACCAAATGAAAATCAACAAAATAATACTGAAAATAATTCAGATGGCGTTTTTGGTGAAAACTTAACTGCTACCAATCAACAAACGGATGATAGCAAAAAAGACGATAAGGTTAAAGAAACAAAATTATATCAATCTACCATACCTTGGACTTTAAGAATTGCATATACATTGAATTACAGCAATCCAAGCAGACAAAATGAAATTTCATCAAATTCATTAATGTTTTCTGGTGATATAGAATTAACTCCAAAGTGGCAGGTTGGATTTTCATCTGGATACGACTTAAAAGACCATGGTTTTACCTATACACAATTGCGTTTTTCACGTGATTTAGATAGCTGGAAACTTAATTTTAATTGGGTTCCGTTTGGAGATAGACAAACTTACTATTTCTTTATTGGAGTTAAATCATCTGTTTTAGCCGATCTTAAATACGATAAAAGGCTGGTTCCAGATAAAAGATTATTTTAATTAGTTTATTAAAAAATAATAGAATTTTTTCTGGAAAAAATGATACTTTCGTTTGAAATTTATACATCATGAAAAAAATAATAAATACTCATCAAGCACCAGCTCCAATTGGCCCATACAATCAAGCAGTATTAGCAGGAAATACCTTGTATACCTCTGGCCAAATTGCTATAAATCCATTAACTGGTGATTTGGAAACAAGCTCTATCGAGGTTGAAACAAAACAAGTAATGGAAAATTTGAAAGCAGTATTAGCAGAAGCTGGAATGACTTTTGAAAATGTGGTTAAAACTTCCATATTTTTAAAAAACATGAACGATTTTGGAAAGGTTAATAGTATTTATGGCAGTTTTTTTAATGAAGAAAGTGCACCTGCTCGAGAAACTGTTGAAGTAGGAAATTTACCAAAATTTGTTAATGTTGAAATTTCAATGATCGCAGTTAAATAGTTCGCTTAAATTGATTTTATTAAGCATTCAGCAGTTGCTGGATTCGTAGCTAACGGTACATCGTGCACATCGCATAATCTCATAAGCATTGCAATATCTGGGTCATGAGGATGACTATTTAAAGGGTCTCTGAAAAAAAACACCATATTCGTTTTACCTTCAGCTACTCTTGCCGCTATTTGAGCATCACCACCATAGGGTCCCGAAAGAAATTTTTTGACTTCAAAACCTGCCTTTTCGGCATTTTTACCTGTTGTGCCAGTGGCAACTAAATTAATTTTTTTAGCAATAATCAATGCTTTAAAATCCATTAAAAACTGAATCATTTCAGCTTTTTTACCGTCGTGTGCTATAATTGCAATTTCCATATATATTCAATATTTATTTTTTTAACGAAGATGAATACTCTATTAAATCAATTAATTTAGTAGCATAGCCATATTCATTATCGTACCAAGCTATAATTTTAAAAAAGTTATCATTTAAAGCCAACCCTGCCTTTGCATCAAACACTGAGGTTCTTGGGTCAGAAACAAAATCTCTAGAAACTACTTCATCTTCAGTATATCCCAAAATTCCTTGTAAATCATTTTCAGCAGCTTTTTTCATTATTTCCTTTATATAACAATACGTTGTTTTTTTCTTCAATTTAACTGTAAAATCAATTAAAGACACTGTTGCAACTGGAACCCTCACAGCCATAGCTAAAATTTTTCCTTTTAATTCTGGTATTATAAGTGGCAACGCAATACTGGCTGAAGTAGATGTTGGAATTAAATTATTTAAAGCAGCTCTTCCTCTCCTCCAATTATCTGAAACTCCATCAACTGTATTTTGACTAGATGTTGTACAATGTATGGTTGTAATAAAACCATTTACAATTTTAAAGTGATCATTTAAAACTTTCGCAATTGGGGCAATACAATTGGTTGTACATGATGCATTTGAAAAAATAGTATCGCTATATTTTAATTTGGTATGATTTACACCCATCACAAACATAGGAGCATCAGAAGATGGAGCAGAAATAACAACTTTTTTTGATCCAGCAGTTAAATGTTTACCCGCTTCCATTTTGGTTGTAAAATACCCTGAAGACTCAATAACAACATCCACTCCAACTTTATCCCAAGCAATATTTTCTGGATTTTTTTGGGTGGTAATTCTAATTGGTTTGCCATTTACAATTAAATATTTTTTTTCAACTAAAATGGTTCCTTTAAATTTACCATGAACAGAATCATATTTTAACAAATAGGCCAAGTGCTCTGCACTAAGCACATCATTGATTGCAACAACTTCAACATTTTCCCTAGCATCTACAGCCCTCAACGCCAACCTTCCTATTCTCCCAAAACCATTAATGCCAATTCTAATCATTTATTTTTAAACTACAAATTAACATTTAAATAGACATTATATCGCTTACTCTTAATAACTCCCAATTTATTTCATGGTGGCTTTTAATTGCAAGGTCTAATTCTGTTGTTTGAACTTCATTATTAATTAATCCAACCATTACATTTGTTTTCCCATCGAGCAATAATTCGACTGCTTTTACGCCTAACCTACTTGCTAAAACCCGATCGAAACAAGTGGGAGAACCTCCTCGCTGCATGTGTCCTAAAACCGAAACTCTAACTTCATATTGAGGCAAATTTTCTTCTACATAATTTGCTAATTCAAAAACATTTTTCCCGATTTTGTCACCTTCAGCAACTACTACAATACTCGATGATTTTCCAGATCTTTTACTTCTTTTTAAAGACTCTAATAAACGATCTAGTCCCATGTTTTCTTCAGGGATTAAAATTTCTTCCGCTCCAGCACCAACACCCGAATTTAAAGCTATAAACCCAGCATCTCTACCCATAACCTCCACAAAAAATAATCGATTGTGTGAACTTGCAGTATCTCTAATTTTATCAATTGCTTCTACAATAGTATTTAAAGCTGTATCATAACCAATGGTGTAATTTGTGCCAAAAATATCGTTATCAATGGTTCCTGGAACACCAATACACGGAAAATTAAACTCCTTGTTAAAAACCATACCACCAGTAAAAGTACCATCACCTCCTATTAATACCAAGGCATCTATCTCAGCCATTTTTAAGTTTTCATAAGCCTTTTTTCTACCTTCAACCGTCATAAATTCCTTAGAACGAACCGTTTTTAAAATGGTGCCTCCTCTACTTATTATGTTACTAACTGCCCTAGCATCTAGTTTAACAAAATCACCTTCAATTAGACCTTGATACCCTCTATAAATTCCAATACATTCTATATTATAATAGTTGCAACTTCTAACTACAGCCCTAATCGCAGCATTCATTCCTGGTGCATCTCCTCCAGAAGTTAAAACTCCAATTTTTTTTATTTTAGCTCCCATTTTTTAATTTATTTTCAAGGCGAATATAATAGTTACCATAAATTTTCAGGATACAATCCTTTTTCTTTTAGTTTTTGAATTTCCATAGTAACATATTCTTTATCTTGCTTATAAGTTACTCCAAACCATTGAGCGTTAGATTTTAAAACCTCCATGGTTGCTTCTTTATTTACAATTACATGGTTCACAACCAAAGGAATAAAAAATTCAGCTTTTAGTTCCTTATAATTTTGATGTAAAAAGTCTTCAAACAATGATTCTGAAATATCAAAATATTTTGGTGTAAAACCAAAAAAGTTCATAGAGACTATAGTTTCATCAGAAATTGGTATAAAATTGCCTTCACTATTTTTATACTGTAATTCTCCATCTATTTTTTCAATGTGCGTTCGTTCTGTAATTCCAGATAAAAAATCATGGTCATTTACCATACACTCTCCTCTTGAAACTGAGCCATATTCAGAAATAGTATTTTTTAATACATATCCCATCATATTAAAATAACTCGAATTTATATCTATTTTTTTTAAGGCATCTGCCATCACTTTAAAAGCTTCTTGGCCATAAAAATCATCTGCATTTATTACAGCAAAATTTTCTTTTACGGCATCTTTTGCCATTAATAACGCATGACCTGTTCCCCAAGGTTTTTCTCTAGTATTGCCTTTATATTTTTCTGGAATAGAATCTATTTCTTGAAAAACATATACTACTTCAATTTTTCCTTTTAATTTATGATCGAAAAATGATTTAAAATCGCTTTCAATATTTTTTCTAATGATAAAAACAACTTTACCAAAACCTGCTTTAATAGCATCAAATATAGAAAAATCCAAGATGGTATCTAACTGAGTTGTAAAGGTATCTAATTGTTTTAATCCGCCATATCTACTGCCTACGCCTGCAGCTAAAATAACTAAAGTTGGTTTGCTCATTTTTGTTGTTTATTTCTGTTTTTAAATTCTAGTAATTTTTGATTTATTTTTAATGAATCTATTGGTTTTAAAACTTGTAAAGTATCTAGTGGTTTTTTCTTTTTTAATCCAAGTTTTTCCAATAATTCTCTTCCATTATTAAAATCTATTTGATAATTTAAACCAACTCCTTGTGTATAACCTTCTTCTTCTTCGGTATATTGAATTTCATTTTGTCTGTTAAAAACGGAAGATCTCAAACTACCATCTTCGTTTAATAAAAACTCAATATTTACTTCTCCAATTACGTTAGATTGCTCTTTTGAGCCAATTGGAACACCGACCTTTCCATTGATAATAATTCGATCGTTAACCTGATAATCTAACGCAAAACCAAATTGATCTTCAATGTTAATATTATCAACTTTATTTCGCTCCCCAACGGTATATACAGGTTTAAATTTAAACTTATTATCGCCCTGATTAAAAATGTTATCAAAGGCATTCGAAAGCATGTCAAACCCAGTTCCATATAACGCCGCATTACTATTTACGCTTAAATCGCTTTCATTGTAAAAACTACCTGAAACCAATAATGAAATGAAATGAATCGTTTTGCTATTTTTATTATTGTTATTCAATCTAAATTCTAATTCTGACGCAACCGTTGAACTAGAATTTGGAATATCAATATCAAATTCACGAGTTGAATTAAATAACTCACCTGAAAAACGGGTAATTAAATCAATTGGAATTTTTCTATTAGAGGTAATATTTTCCAATAGTGATTTTGGATTAGCAGAAACTCTGTAAACCGCCTCAATATCTATTTCAGCCCCAAAAGGATCTCCACTCCAAGATATTGAACCCCCCTTTCTAACCGTAAATGGTTTATTTATAAACCCGCCATATTTAAAATTATAAACACCATTGTCTACATAAAAATCGCCAAACATTTCAAATTTATCTTTAGTATCTACTTCAATCTGAAGGTTTCCGGTACCACTTCCTTTTAAATAACTTCCGGTAGCTTTGTCTAAAACCATTTCTACAATGGCGTCTTTGGTAACTTCAATATTGAAATTAAGAGATATTCCTTTTAATTTTTGAGAAATAAATTCTCTTCGAATATCTTCGTTTTTTCTGGTTTCATTTTTATTGACAAATCGAATTAATTGAGAAGATTCAACTGTTTTTACATCACTTATAGGAATAATAAAATGAGTTCCCTTTTTAGTTTTACCTACAAAATCTAAAACTAATTTATCTGTAGGTCCTTTTATAAAGGCATAGCCTTCCATAAAGGCCGTGCCATAATAAAGAGAATTTTCTTCTTCTTCGGTATTTAAAACAAGTAATCGTTTGGTTCCAACTTTTAAATCTAAAAACCACTTCGAGAAATTAGTATGGCTTAAAGTGCCCGATAATTTTCCTTTGGTTTTATAAAATTCGTCTTTCAATGTTACATCTTCAAAAATAAAACTCTGCTTTTTTAGCTCAACAATACTAGTTCCTTCAAAATTATAATCTACATTCAAATACGGAAAATACATTCCAGCCTCATCTAAAAATAAACTGCCATCCATATCTGGATTGCTCAGTAACCCAGTTAAATGAGCACTTCCATAAACCGATCCTCGAATATTATTAAATACATCTTCTCCAAGCGGACTAAATGCATCAAGTTTAAATTCTTCAAAATCAACAATTACATCTAAAATTGGTTTTTTGGGTGTAAAATCAATTTCTCCAATTGCTTTAAAACTGTCACTTCCATTTCGTTCTAAACTAATATTTAATCCGTATTTTGTTAAGGAATTTTTACCTTCAATAGTCATTTTTAAATTTCCCTGATGCAAATTATTAATATTTAAATTTGCTATTGAAACATTTGCTGTAGGTTGCAACTTTCCTCCCTCTTCTTTATAATTTAATATTCCGTTTACAAGTCCTTTTAATTTCAAACTATCTATTTCTGGGGTAATGCTAGATAGTTTAACATTTTTAAATTTAAAGTTTAAATCTTTATTTTTTGATTGGGTGAATTTTCCATAAATTTCAATTTCCTCACTATCTGAAGTAATCAAAAATGGATTAACAGTGTAGGTTTTTAATTTTGAATCTATAACTACACTATTTTCAAGATTGTTTTTTGGATTAATGGTCCAAGTACTATTTTTAAAAGTGAAATTCGATTTTTGAATTCCAACAACAGATCTATTATCCTTATTAAATGTATGGAAAAACGATAATTTATAATCTTCTGTTTTATTTGTTCCTCCTTTAAATTCAGTTCTAAAAAATAATGTGTCGTTTAGTGTAACATTTACCAAATGCAGGTCTGATATATCATATTGTTTTGTGTTTATTTTACGAACCGTTAATTGGGTATTAAAAAGTGGATTTTTGCTATCTATATATAAATTTAAATCGGTGATAATATTATCGAATGCCTCCATTCTAGGAGATTTAATATTGAGTCTGAACAATTTATCATCTGAATTTATAGTTCCACGAATAGAGGTTTTTGCCGATAAATTAATTTCAGGATAAAAAATTTCAATTATTTTATTGTGAATCTTTATGCTATAATCAAGAAACTGATTTTTAGAAACTTTAAATGGTTTGTAATTAGAATAAATACTTCCAATGGCGTTTTGGGTTAATTTACCTAGCTCAACAAATTTAAAATTACCTTTTAAGTAACCTTCAATAATTTCTGAAGAATTAATTGAAATGGTTCTAGTACTATCTGTAAATTCTGAAACAATATTAAAATCTTTGAAAAAATAATTCCCTTTTTGATTGGTATATAACGAATTTTCAAAATTTATAGAACCAACCAAATCATCTAATGAATTCCCCTTTACGTTAATTAAAATATCTCCTTTAATAAATGAAATACTATCTCGTTTAAAAACATTTATAATATTTAAATTACAGTGGTCTACAACAGTTTTAAAATCGAAGGTGTATACATTTTTAGAAAAATCTGCCAACCCATTAAAATTTAATTTTAAATTCTCGTCATTTACTTCAACTTCACCATTAAAATGTTTATTTTTCACTAATCCATTTAACGTAATATTTTTATAGGTGTATTTATTATACTCAAATTTAGAAACAATCCCTTTTACCGCAGTGTTTATTTTTTCCAAACTAAAGCCACTTCCATCAACATCTCCTTCTACCGATAGTAATCCCATTTGTGAATTATCAATAAAATTTCCGAGTTCAAAATCGGTAATTTTAACATATCCCTTATAAGAAGCATTATCTATATTATCATAATTAATGAGCTCCAAATTAGTTTCTGCCACTCCAATTTCGGATGTTAAAACTGAATTAGTTCGAAGAATATTTTCATCAACATACGTTTTTCCAACTAACGTAAATAATCCCAATTTTTCAAATGAAGCAGGCAAATTTCTACCCAAAACATTGGGTAACATATCAATTAAATTACCATAATTGGAAGTTAAATTGGTAATATTTGCATTTAATGAAAATCCATTTTCTCTATTAAACGAGTTTTTAAAATTAAAATCACCTTCAATAATGGAACCTCCATTAGTATGTAATTTTAAATTATTAGTAACAAAATTGTTTAGATTTCCAGTAATATTTGTTGAAAAATGAATAACATCTCTTGTACCAATTTCATTATAAAATTTCTTTAAATCGGCAAAGGATATAGATGCATTCTTTACCGTTGCATTTAATTTTACCAGATTATTAAAATCAGAAAAATCTTCTCTTTTATAAGAGAATTTAACAGTTGTATTAACTGAAGATGTTTCTGTAAGAAGTTCTGTATTTTTAAAATTCATTTCCTTTTTAGAATATGAAAAATCACTTGACAAACTTTTTACGTCAATTCCTCTATTTTCAATAAATGCAATACCTTCTAAATTTGTTTTAACATTTGGCCCCTCAATTTTAAAATTGTTGGCATTTCCTTTTATTTCTCTAAAAAACAATGGCTTTTCGTTAGCTATATTTTCATCAATTATTTGAACAAAACCGTTTTTTAATTTTAGGTTGGTTGAAGTTAATAAAAACCCAGAAGGTTTTTCTGAAACTTTACCATCATCAAACTTATCAATAAAAATAGTTAACCCATCATCATTTTCACCTTTATAGGTTTTTATAAAAAGCTCAAAATTATTTAAAGAAATTTGTCCAAATTCATATTTTCCGTTCAAAAAATTTCTAAAACTTAGTATTGAAGTTCTTAAATTTTGAATATAAAATAAAGTGTCTTTGTGATGATCTCTTGCCAAAACCTCTTTTAATTGGACTTTACCAAGAATGGAAAGATCCATTTTTTGGACGGTTAAGTCTGTATCAAATTCTTTTTTTAAATAGTCACTGGCTTTCTTTCCCAACCTAGTTTGCACTGGTGGGAGCATTAATAAAACACTTACCACTAATAAAAAAAGTAGTAAATAGGTTAATAACCTTAGAAGTATTTTTATAATTCGTTTGATAAACTCTAAATTTGCATTTTAAACGTCAACATTCGTGCCTTTATTTTTAGTAAATGAAAAATAAATCAATTTATATTCTTGGAATTGAATCTTCTTGTGATGATACCAGCGCCGCAGTATTATGCAACGGAAAAATACTATCAAATGTGATAGCAAATCAGGAAATACACACCAATTATGGCGGTGTTGTTCCTGAATTAGCATCACGAGCACATCAACAAAATATTGTTCCAGTGATACAAGAAGCAATTCAAAGAGCAAATATCGATAAAAAAGACTTAACAGCCATAGCTTTTACACGTGGACCTGGATTAATGGGTTCTTTACTTGTTGGTACCTCATTTTCGAAGTCGTTATCCATGGCTTTAGAGATCCCTTTAATTGCAGTTAATCATATGCAAGCTCATATATTAGCTCACTTTATTGAAGAAAAAAATCAGCAAAAACCACCATTCCCATTTTTATGTTTAACCATAAGTGGAGGGCATACTCAAATTGTGAAAATTACTAATTATTTTGAAATGGAGGTAATTGGAGAAACATTAGACGATGCTGTTGGTGAAGCCTTCGATAAAACTGCCAAAATTTTGGGATTGCCTTACCCTGGAGGTCCATTAATAGATAAATATGCTCAATTAGGCAACCCAAATACATATCAGTTTACAAAACCTAAAATGGATGGATTAAATTTCAGTTTTAGTGGATTAAAAACAGGAATACTTTATTTTTTGCAACGAAACCTAAAAGAAAATCCAAAATTTATTGAAGAAAATTTATATGATATTTGTGCATCAGTACAACGTACTATTGTAGAAATTTTAATGGATAAACTTGAAAAAGCGGTTAAAAAAACTGGAATATCTCATGTTGCAATTGCTGGTGGTGTTAGTGCAAATTTAGGAATTAGAAAATCTTTAGAAAATGCTGAGCTAACAAAAAAATGGACAACCTATATTCCGAAATTTGAATTTACAACAGACAATGCCGCTATGATTGCCATTGTAGGATATTTAAAATATTTGGAAAATGATTTTGAATTTGACAACACCTCAGCAACGGCTAGATTAAAAGTTAGTGAAAGTTAGTTTTGAGTTATAAGTTTTAAGTTTTAAGTTTTAAGTTCTAAGTTAAAAGTTAACATCACCGATAGGAGCGATAGCGACGTGGCAGTCTTATTTTTTTGAGTTTCACAAATTGTTGTTTAATTAAAGCTTAAAACTTAAAACTTAAAACTTAAAACTTATAACTCAACACTTCCGTCCCAAGCTTCTAATAATTCTTTTACTTTTTTAATAAACATCCCACCTAATGCCCCATTTACTACTCTATGATCGTACGAGTGTGAAATAAACATTTTATGTCTGATTCCAATAAAATCGCCATCTGGAGTTTCAATAACTGCAGGAACTTTTCGAACAGCTCCCAACGCTAAAATTGCAACTTGCGGTTGATTAATAATAGGAGTACCAAAAACACTTCCAAAACTACCTACATTAGTAACAGTATAAGTTCCACCTTGTATATCGTCTGGTTTTAATTGCCCTTTTCTAGCTCTATTCGCTAAATCGTTCACTGCTTTGGTCATACCAACAATATTCAATTGATCGGCATTTTTAATAACGGGAACAATTAAATTCCCATTTTCAAGTGAAGCTGCCATTCCTAAATTAATGGCTTTCCGTTTGATAATGTTATCCCCATCTACCGAAATATTAATCATTGGAAATGTTTTTATGGCTTTCGCAACTGCGTGCATAAAAATTGGTGTAAAGGTTATTTTTTCACCTTCATTTTCAAAAAATGAATCTTTAACTTTATCTCTCCATTTTACAATATTAGTAACATCTACTTCAATAAAAGACTGTACATGAGCCGATGTTTGAACAGATGCAACCATATGATGCGCAATTAATTTTCCCATACGGGTCATTTCAATAATTTCATCACCTCCATTCATAGAAGCAGACTCTATAGGTTTGGCTACCTCCTTTGTAATAACAGCGAATGGGCTTTCAACTGCTTTATCAATGTGTTTTACCTGTTCGCTTTTAACTCTTCCGCTTGAAATATATCCTAAAATATCATCTTTTGTAACTCTATTATCTTTTCCTGTTCCAACTAGTTCTTCTAACTCTTTAAGAGACACACCTTCTTTGGCAGCGATATTGCGAACCAAGGGCGAAAAGAATTTATCAGAATCGGAAATTTTAGAAATAATTGAATGCTCTATATCATTTTCAACTTGCAAGATAACTTCTGAAACCTTTTCAGTTTTATTTTCATTTTCTACTTCATTTTGCTCTATAACAACTTCACCAATTGTTTCAACAGTTCCCGTTTCTATAATAGCAATAACTTCTCCTACTTTAACAATAGCATCTACGTCAAACATAATTTCAACAAGTGTACCTTCTACTTCACTTGGCACTTCAGAATCTACCTTATCAGTAGCAATTTCAACTACTGCTTCATCCATTTCAACAGGATCTCCAATATTTTTCAACCAAGTTGTTATGGTTGCTTCTGCAACACTTTCACCCATTTTTGGTAGTCGTACTTCAAATCTTGCCATTATTGTATTTTTTAAAGAACTGCAAATTTACAAAAAAATAAAATTTGATGAGCATTCCTCTTTTTATTATTAGTTTTTAAATTTTTGATTTAATATAAAATTCTAAATTAAAGCAACTTTAAACAACCATAATTTTATTAATACATAGTATATTAACCCGACGGCATTATATCTATAATTATCAAGCTGCATATTGAATATCTTTATGATTGAAATATTTTTGAACTCTATCTGGATTTTGAACTAACATTTGCATATGGTTTTCTAAATTTTCTTTAAGTTTTTCATG
>NZ_JAUYUD010000107.1 GCF_030692605.1 Lutibacter sp. | reverse complement strand
AAGTATCGTTTGTTGTTGGTTGTAATGTCTGAAATTCATAGTTAAGTATCTGTATATCAATGATTAAATATACAAAAAACTAATAAAACTTCCAAATAAAAGTATAAATAAACCGTCTCTAGTTGTGAGACAGCTTCCTTTAGGTTTATAAAACACTTAGGTGTTATTTTTTTCCTTTTTTCTTTCCTTGTTGCTCCTGTGCTTGAGACATTGCTTCATTTAAACGCTGTCTAAATTTACTTTCTTTTTTAGGTTTCGATTTATTCACTTGAATTTGAGCATGTATTTTATCTTCATCAATAATGTAATTTTTAATTACTAACATGATACCAACAGTTAATAAGTTAGAAACAAAGTAATATAAACTCAAGCTACTAGCGTACATATTGAAAAACACCAACATCATAATAGGAGACATGTACATCATTATCTTCATCATTTTTTGCATGTCTGGCATTCCTTCTTGTTGAGGTGCCATATTCATTTGCTGACTTTGACTCATTTGCATGTAAAAAAAGATTGCTACAGAAGCCAAAATTGGAAATAAACTTACGTGATCTCCATAAAATGGGATGTGAAATGGCAATTGATATATAGAATCGTAAGCCGATAAATCATCGGCCCATAAAAATCCTTTTTGGCGTAAATCTATATTTGATGGAAAAAATTTAAATAATGCAAAGAACACAGGCATTTGCAATAATGCTGGAATACAACCCGCTAACGGACTAACACCAGCTTTACTTTGCATGGCCATAGTTTCTTGTTGACGTTTCATTGCATTTTCTTTACCAGGCAAACGTTTGTTTATTTCTTCCATTTCTGGACGAAGCACTTTCATTTTTGCACTTGATAAATAAGATTTATATACTAATGGCGACATAATTATTCTGACCACAATTGTTAGTAGAATAATAATAAGCCCATAATTACCTATAAAACCCTGTAATAAATTAAATATAGGCATAAAAATAATCCTATTAATTAATCCAAAAATACCCCAACCTAAATTTGAAATTTCCTTAATGTCCCTATCATACGTTTTAAGAATTTTATAATCGGTTGGCCCAATATACCAATCCATATTATAATTCAATTCTCCACCTTGCAAAACTAATGGTGCTTTTAAACTAAATTCTTTGGTAAATATGGTGTCAACCTCTTCATCAACGGCTAATGTTTTTGATGTTAAATTTGCTTTTGAGAATGCTTGTTCACTAATTAAAATAGTTGAAAAGAAATGTTGTTTAAAAGCAACCCAATTTACATCCACTTCTTCATCGTCATCATCTCCACCTAATGATAAATAAGAAATGTCTTCATCTTCTCTTTCATAGTACATTTCGGTATTTTGATTTTCATATCGAACACTTTTTTCATTTCTATAAGCCTTTAAATTCCAATCCAGTACAATTTCTTGCGAACTGTTAATGGAGGAGCTTAAACCTTGAGATCGAATTGTGAAATCTACCATATATTCATCTGGATTCATTTCATATCGATATTCCAAATATTGATCTTCAGAAACCTTAAGTTTCATAGAAAGCACATCATTTTCACCTTTTTTACTTAATGTAGGTTCAAAAAATAAATCTTTTGTGTTGAGTGTTCTGTTATCTTGGGTTCCAAAAGTTAAATTAAAAGAGGCGTTGTTATCTTTTAAAATGTAAACAGGAAGAGAATCGTAGGTAACATACTTTTTAATTAAAGCTTCCTTTATTTGACCTCCTTTGTTTGAAATAACTATTTTTAAAATTTTATTTTCTAATATAGTTTCTCCATCAGCTGCAGCAGCCAACGTTGCAGAATAGGCAAAATTTCCTAATTGACTTTTTGCTTTTTCAAGAGAAAGAGAATCAGTTGCTTGAATAGTGGTTGAAATAGCATCGTTATTTTCTACAACTTTATCTTCAACTACTTGTTCTGTTTTTTTATTTTTTTCTGCTTCTACTTCTTCAGGAGTTGGTTGATTGGTGTATATCCACCAAAGCATTATAGCCCCTAATAAAACAAATCCTATAATCGAATTAATATCAAATTTTTTTTCTTCCATGATTTTTATTAAATGTCAGTTTGTCATTTATTTTTTAAATGAATAATTTAAAAAGTGCGACAAATGTACTAAATGTTGGTTTATGTATTGAGTTTTATTTGTTTTCTCTATTGTTCAATTTATGTTCCAAAGTGGCTTTTACAAAATCAACAAATAATGGATGTGGATTTAAAACTGTACTTTTATATTCTGGATGGTACTGTACGCCAATAAACCATCTGTGATTAGGAATCTCAATAACTTCTACTAAATTGGTATCAGGATTTTTTCCAGTTGCAATCATTCCAGCCTTTTCAATTTGGGCTAAATAGAGATTGTTAAATTCATATCTATGCCTGTGACGTTCACTAATTAAAGAATGTTTGTAAATATTTTTTATTTTACTTCCTTCGGTTAATTCACAATCCCAAGCACCTAAACGCATAGTACCTCCATAGTTGGTTATGCTTTTTTGTTCTTCCATTAAGTCTATTACCGGATTAGTTGTTGTTGCATCCATTTCGGTAGAATTAGCATTTTTTAATCCCAATACATTTCTTGCAAACTCAATAACTGCCATTTGCATACCCAAGCAAATTCCTAAAAAAGGGATGTTGTTTTCGCGTGCGTATTTTACAGCTTCAATTTTACCTTCAATTCCTCGTTCTCCAAATCCTGGAGCCACAAGAATTCCATTTAAATGGCTTAATTTATCTTTAACATTTTCAATAGTTATTTCTTCAGAATGAATAAAATTAATATTTACTTTAACTTCATTTTCAGCTCCTGAATGAATAAATGATTCAGAAATTGATTTATAAGCATCTTTTAATTCAACATATTTACCAATTAAACCTATTTCTACAGTATTTTTTGGGTTCTTGAACTTCGATAAGAATTGATTCCAAGCTTTTAGTTCAGGCTGTTTGTCTTGTGGTAATTGTAATTTTTTTAAAACTACACTATCTAAACCTTCTTCAAGCATAAAATTAGGCACGTCATAAATAGTTTCTGCATCAATAGACTGTATAACGTCTTCTTTTTTAACATTACAGAACAATGCCAATTTTTCTTTAATAGAATCAGATATTTCATGCTCAGTTCTGCAAACTAAAACATCAGGGCTAACACCACTTTGCATTAACATTTTAACTGAATGTTGTGTTGGTTTTGTTTTTAATTCACCTGCGGCAGCTAAATAAGGTACTAATGTTAAATGAATTACAATAGCATTTTCATGACCTAATTCCCATAATAATTGACGAACAGATTCTACATATGGCAATGATTCAATATCTCCAACAGTTCCTCCAATTTCTGTAATTACTATATCAAACTCACCGGTATTTCCTAAAATTTGTATACGATGTTTTATTTCATCGGTAATATGAGGTATAACTTGGACTGTTTTACCTAAAAATTCTCCTTTTCTCTCTTTATCAATAACTGATTGGTAAATTTTTCCTGTAGTAACATTATTGACTTGTGAAGTGGGAATGTTTAAAAAACGTTCGTAGTGACCTAAATCTAAATCTGTTTCAGCGCCATCATCTGTTACATAACATTCTCCATGTTCATAAGGATTTAGCGTTCCGGGGTCAATATTAATATACGGATCAAGTTTTTGAATGGTTACAGAGTATCCTCTTTCTTGTAATAATTTTGCCAAAGAAGCGGCTATTATGCCTTTTCCAAGAGAAGAAGTAACACCTCCTGTTACAAAAACGTATTTAGTGTCTTTCATTAATATTAGGTTTGGGCAAAAGTACTAAAGCTATTTTAGTTGACAAAAGGAAAAAGTAGCAAAGTTTAAATTTGGCAATAGGCAAATAGCCAATAGGCAAAAGTTCAAAGTTTGAAAATTAAATGTTAAATGTTGAACTATTTATTTTTCACTTAAAACTTAAAACTTAAAACTAGCAACTAACAACTATTTTTTCTTACTTCTAATCATTGCTTCCAGCATATCCCACATTTCTTTTGGGACATCTTCTAACATATTAAATTCTCCTGCACCTTTTAACCACTCACCACCATCAATAGTAATTACCTCACCGTTAATATATGCTGAAAAATCACTCATTAAGTAAGCTGCTAAATTTGCCAATTCCTGATGTTCACCAACTCTTCCAACTGGAACTTTATTTTTCATATCAAATTTATCTTTTAAATCGCCCGGCAATAATCTGTCCCATGCACCTTCTGTTGGAAACGGACCAGGAGCAATAGCGTTAGTTCTAATCCCATATTTTGCCCATTCTACCGCCAAAGAACGGGTCATTGCCAACACTCCTGCTTTTGCTGTTGCAGAAGGAACAACATACGCAGAACCAGTCCATGCATATGTAGTAACTATATTTAAAATGGTAGATTTTGGTTGTTTATAATCAATCCAATGTTTCCCAAAAGCGAGGGTGCAATTTTTACTTCCTTTTAAAACAATATCAATAACGGTATCGAAAGCGTTAGCAGATAATCGTTCAGTTGGACTTATAAAATTACCAGCAGCATTGTTTAAAAGTCCATCAACTTTTCCAAATTCTTTTAAAGTCGCTGCTAAAACAGCTTCTACCTCGGCATAATTTCTTACATCACATTGCACAGGTAGCACTTTTCCGCCTGTTTTTTGTTCTAATTCTATTTTAGCTCTTTCTAATTTTTCAAAATTTCTTGAAGTAATTACAACATGGGCTCCCAGTTCTAAAAAGTAGGTACTCATGGCCTTTCCTAAACCACTACCGCCACCAGTAACTACAATAACTTGATCTTTAAGGCTTCCCTCTTTTAACATTGGTTTTTGATACATCATTTTTAGTTTTTTTTAGTTAGATAAAAGTATGTTTTATTAATTTATCTCTTTAAAATAATATTTTTATTTTTTTTTATTAATCTATTTGTCAAACACAAAAGTAATTGTATATTTGCCAACGCTTTTAAGAAAAGGATTTTAATAGAAGTAACTAAAGAAGAAACACGATTTAAAGATATTTGTAATGAGTAAAAGAACTTATCAACCATCAAAGAGAAAAAGAAGAAATAAGCACGGTTTTAGAGAGCGTATGGCTAGTGCGACAGGAAGAAAAGTGTTGGCAAGAAGAAGAGCTAAAGGAAGAAAAAGAGTAAGTGTTTCTTCAGATCCAAGACCAAAAAAATAATGAAATAATTATTTTATATAAGGGTGTTACTTTTTAGTAGCACCTTTTTTTTGACCTATTAATAAGTTCTCAAAACTTATTTTTTATGAAAACACAATATTATGGATATTTACATTTTAATAATTACTTTAAATAATGCCTAGAAACACTAAAATTAAATCGGTTTTAATAATTGGGTCTGGACCAATTATTATTGGCCAAGCATGTGAATTTGATTATGCAGGTTCTCAAGCTATTAGATCTTTAAAAGAAGAAGGTCTGGAGGTAACTTTAATTAACTCTAACCCTGCAACAATTATGACTGATCCGTCTTTGGCGGATAATGTTTATTTATTGCCTCTAACAACTAAGTCAATTATTAAAATTTTAGAGCTGCACCCAAATATTGATGCAGTTTTACCAACAATGGGAGGTCAAACCGCATTAAATTTATGTATAGAAGCGGATGATAAAGGAATTTGGAAAGATTATAACGTTGAGTTAATAGGTGTTGATATTGCGGCTATTAATATTTGTGAAGATAGGGAGCAATTTAGAAAATTAATGATTAAAATAGGAGTTAGTCAGGCTCCGTCTACCATTGCAAATTCATTTTTAAAAGGGAAAGAAATAGCCCAAGAATATGGGTATCCATTAGTTATTAGACCATCATTTACCTTAGGTGGTTTTGGAGCTTCTATTGTTTATAAAAAAGAAGATTTTGATGAATTATTAAGTCGTGGGTTAGAAGCTTCGCCAATTCACGAAGTTATTATTGATAAAGCATTAATGGGCTGGAAAGAGTACGAATTAGAATTATTACGTGATAAAAACGATAATGTAGTAATTATTTGTACTATAGAGAATATGGATCCAATGGGTATTCATACAGGAGATTCAATTACGGTTGCACCTGCAATGACTTTAAGTGATACTACTTTTCAACGTATGCGCGATATGGCTATTTTAATGATGCGATCAATTGGTGATTTTGCTGGTGGTTGTAACGTTCAATTTGCTGTTAGCCCAGATGAAAAAGAAGAAATTGTAGCTATTGAAGTAAATCCTCGAGTATCACGTTCATCTGCTTTGGCTTCAAAAGCAACAGGTTATCCAATTGCGAAAATAGCTGCTAAGTTATCACTTGGTTATAATTTAGATGAATTAAATAACCAAATTACAAAAACAACTTCTGCTTTATTTGAACCAACGTTAGATTATGTAATTGTAAAAATTCCTCGTTGGAATTTCGATAAGTTTGAAGGAGCCGATAGAACTTTAGGTTTACAAATGAAATCGGTTGGAGAAGTAATGGGAATAGGAAGGTGTTTTCAAGAAGCGCTGCATAAAGCAACCCAATCGTTAGAAATAAGACGTAATGGATTAGGCGCAGATGGAAAAGGTGAGAAAAATTACGATACCATTATTCATAAATTAACGTATGCAAGTTGGGATCGTGTTTTTGTAATATATGATGCTATACAAGCAGGGATTCCATTAAGTAGAATTCACGAAATCACTAAAATTGATATGTGGTTTTTGAAGCAATACGAGGAGTTACATAGATTAGAAAAAGAAATTTCGACATTTAAACTGGAATTGCTAACTTACGAATTGCTATTAGAAGCAAAACAAAAAGGCTTTGCCGATAGACAAATAGCACATATGCTTGGTTGTTTAGAGAGTGAAGTTTATGCTAAAAGAGTGGAACTAGATATTAAAAGAGTTTATAAATTGGTGGATACTTGTGCTGCCGAATTTAATGCTCAGACACCCTATTATTATTCCACGTTTGAAAATAAAATGATTACTTCAAAAGGAAGTTATTCTGACAATGAAAGTATAGTTTCAAACAAAAAGAAAATTATTGTTTTAGGTTCTGGTCCAAATAGAATTGGACAAGGTATTGAGTTTGATTATAGTTGTGTTCATGGCGTTTTAGCAGCAAAAGAATGTGGTTTTGAAACAATTATGATAAATTGTAATCCCGAAACAGTTTCAACCGATTTTGATACAGCCGATAAATTATATTTTGAGCCTGTTTTTTGGGAACACATTTATGATATAATAGAACTCGAAAAGCCAGAAGGCGTTATTGTACAACTTGGTGGTCAAACTGCTTTAAAATTAGCTGAAAAACTAGATAAATGGGGTGTTAAAATAATTGGAACAAGTTATGAAGCCTTAGATTTAGCAGAAGATAGAAAGCGATTTTCAGAACTTTTAGTTGAATTAGACATTCCTTTTCCAAGTTATGGTACAGCAACCACAGCTGATGAGGCTTCTGCAATTGCAGATAAATTAGATTTTCCAATTCTAGTTCGTCCTTCCTATGTTTTGGGAGGTCAAGGAATGAAAATTGTAATAAATAAGGAAGAGTTAGAAAAGCATGTAGTTGAATTACTTAGAAGTATCCCTAATAATATGTTGTTATTAGATCATTATTTAGACGGTGCTATAGAAGCAGAAGCAGATGCAATTTGTGATGGAGAGGATGTGTATATAATTGGAATTATGGAGCATATTGAGCCTTGTGGAGTGCACTCTGGAGATTCAAATGCAACGTTGCCTCCATTTAATTTAGGTGAGTTTGTGATGCAACAAATAAAGGATCATACAAAAAAAATTGCGTTAGCTTTAAAAACTGTTGGCTTAATCAATATTCAATTTGCCATAAAAGACGATCTTGTTTATATTATTGAGGCAAATCCAAGAGCTTCTCGAACGGTTCCTTTTATTTGTAAAGCATATAAAGAACCCTATGTAAATTATGCAACTAAAGTAATGTTGGGAGTAAATAAAGTGAAAGATTTTACATTCAATCCAAGATTGGAAGGATACGCCATAAAACAACCGGTGTTTTCTTTTAATAAATTTCCAAATGTTGATAAAAAATTAGGACCTGAAATGAAGTCGACTGGTGAAAGTATTTTGTTTATAGATAATTTAAAAGATGACCAGTTTTACGAATTATATTCTAGAAGAAGAATGTATTTGAATAAATAAAACGATTTTTTTTCAAAATAATAATTAAGCTCCTGTTTTAGGGGCTTTTTTTATAATTTATAGTTCCTAAAAAAGCTTTATATAAAACTATAATTTGAATTATTATATATAAAATAGTCTACGTAACTATTGATTTTTTTTGTAATTTCATCCATTAAATTAAAAACTAATAAAATGACAAATAAAATAAAAGGAACCATAGCAATATTAACGGGAGGTGGAGATGTTCCAGGATTAAATCCTGCAATTAGGGCTATAACAATTAGAGCAATTCGTGAAGGATATAGAGTAATTGGTTTAAGACGTGGTTGGGCTGGTATCGTTGAAATGATTCAAGATCCAAAAGCTGATAATAGCAATAATTATGTCGAACTTACTCAAATAATAGTGAACAAAACAGGTAGAACTGGAGGTACTTTTTTACACAGCTCAAGAACACGACCAAGTCACCTTCCAAAAGCGAGTGTTCCTGAACATTTAAAAGAGGAATATAAGGAAGAGTATAATGATTTAACTAAAGTTGTGTTGAGTAATTTGAACTTCCTTGGGGTTGACTATTTAATTCCAATAGGTGGTGACGATACCTTGAGTTATGCGGTTAGGTTATATCAAGAAGGTGTAAAGGTAGTAGCAATTCCTAAAACTATGGATAACGATGTTCCTGGGACGGATTATTGTATTGGTTTTAGCACATGCATTACAAGAACAATTAATATGACTAATACACTTAGAACTTCTGCCGGATCACACGAACGTTTTTTGGTGATGGAAGTTTTTGGAAGATACGCTGGTTTTACAGCAATGTTGCCAACAATGGCAGGGTCAGCAAACCGGTGTGTAATACCAGAATATAAGTTTAATATGGATACATTAGCAGAACTTTTAGTTGCTGATAGAAATGATAATCCGAGTAAATATTCTGTAGTATTAGTTTCTGAGGGAGCTATGTTCGAAGGAGGAGAAATGGTTTTCAAGGATAGTGAGAAAGATCAATTTGGTCATGCAAAACTTGGTGGAATTGGAGAATTGGTTTCACAAAGATTAAAAGAGGCTTCTCCTAAATATAATAATGGAAAAGTAGTAAATGTTATTAATCAAAAGTTAGGATATTTGGTTAGAGGTGGTGATCCAGATGCAATTGACTCCATTGTTCCTATGGCTTATGGCAATCTTGCCTTAGATTTAATATTAAAAGGTATACATGGTAGGTTGGTTGTTCTTAAAAATGGACGATATGATAATGTGCCTATTGATGTAGTAACTGGAAAATCAAAAGTAGTCAATATTCAAAAATTTTATAATACAGAAAGGTTGTGTCCAAACTATAACAGTTTTGAAATGAACCCATTATTTATTATGACAAGCGAATAGCATACTATAAATTTTAAGAATATTATCAAAAAAGCTCCTAACTAGGAGCTTTTTTGATAATATTCAAATTAATTTGCAATGTGTAAAATGTTACAATTTGTATAATAAGTCAAATTTATACTTTTTTAAGTTGTTTAAAATCAACAATATAGCTTATTAATTTTTAATAATTCTAAATAATATTTTAAGCTAATTTGCTGACATATATCATTATAACTTAGGTTTTAAAACAATAATTTTACCCTGTTAAAATAAATACGAAATAGTCAAATTTGTTAGAGTAAGTTAACTAAAAAACTCTAAACAGGTTGAAAAAATGTAAATATAACTTAAAATGAAAGAAGAAAATTCAAAATTAATTTGTGATGCCAATGAAGCGGTAGCCATAATTGCACATAAAACAAACGAAGTTTGTGCAATCTATCCTATTACACCAGCATCGCCAATGGGTGAGCATGTAGATGTATATAGCGCAGAAGGGAAAATGAATATTTGGAATAATATTCCACGTATTGTAGAAATGCAAAGTGAAGGTGGTGCTGCAGGTGCTGTACACGGTGCGTTGCAAGGTGGAGCATTAACAACCACATTTACAGCCTCTCAGGGATTATTATTAATGATTCCTAATATGTATAAAATGGCTGGAGAATTATTACCTTCAGTAATCCACGTAGCTGCAAGAACAGTTGCAACACATGCATTATCTATTTTTGGTGACCATTCTGATGTAATGGCAACCCGAGCAACAGGATATTCTATGCTTTTTGCAGGTTCTGTTCAAGAAGCTCACGATTTTGCATTAATTTCTCAAGTAGCAACTTTAAAAAGCAGAGTGCCGTTTTTAAATATTTTTGACGGATTTAGAACTTCGCACGAAATTTCTAAAATAGATGGAATTTCAGATGAAGTAATAAAAGCAATGATGCCCGAAGATGAGGTAATGAAACATAGAAAACGTTCATTAGATCCTGATAATCCAGTAATTAAAGGTACTGCTCAAAATCCAGATGTATTCTTTCAAGCGCGTGAAGCTTGTAATTCTTTTTACCAAAGAGTACCGGAAGTTGTTAAAGATACCATGGCTGAGTTCTATAAACATACTGGAAGAAAATATAGTTTATTCTACTATATTGGTCATCCAGAAGCTGAAAGAGTAGTAGTAATTATGGGTTCAGGAGAAGGTCCTGTTAGAGAAACTATTGATACTTTAGTAGAACAAGGTGAAAAAGTAGGTGCCTTATTTGTACGTTTATATCGTCCGTTCTCAGTATCTGATTTCTTAGAAGAACTGCCAAAAACAGTTAAAAAAATTGCAGTTTTAGATAGAACAAAAGAGCCAGGAAGTATTGGTGAACCACTTTATTTAGATGTAGTAACTTCATTTGTTGAATTGGGAGAAACCATGCCAACAATTGTGGGAGGACGTTATGGACTTTCTTCAAAAGAATTTACACCAGCAATGGTTAAAGGTGTTTTTGATGAATTAGAAAAAAATTCACCAAAAAATCATTTCACAGTTGGTATTAATGATGATGTTACAAATACTAGTTTACCAATAAACCCATATTTCCAAACCAAAAAATCGACATTTAACTGTATGTTCTATGGTTTAGGATCAGATGGTACAGTTGGTGCAAATAAAAATTCCATCAAAATTATTGGTGAAACAACCGATAATTATGTGCAAGGTTATTTTGTCTATGACTCTAAGAAAGCTGGAGCCCAAACAATATCGCATTTACGTTTTGGTCCAGAACCAATCTATTCAAATTATTTAATAAACAGAGCAAATTTTGTAGCCTGTCATCAACCAAATTTTGTTTATGAATATGATATTCTAAAAAACATTAAAGAAGGTGGAACATTTTTATTAAACACACCGTATTCTAAATATAAAATATGGACAGAACTACCAAGTATAATTCAAAAAAGAATTATTGATAACAATGTCGAATTTTATGTTATTGATGCTACTAAAGTAGCGCAAGAAGCTAATTTAGGTAAACGGACCAATACAGTATTACAAACGTGTTTCTTTGCTATTTCAGGAGTGTTACCTAAAGATGAAGCTATTAAGAAAATTAAAGATGCTATTGTTAAAACTTATTCTCATAAAGGAGATAATGTTGTTGAAATGAACTTTAATGCAGTTGATACCTCATTAGAAAACCTTCAAAAAGTGGAATATCCACGTCATACAACTAATGAAGATAAATTAATACCATTAATGACTGGTAATGCCGATGATTTTGTAAAAGAAATTTTAGGAACTATTTTAGCAGGTAATGGAGATTCTTTACCAGTTAGTGCTTTCCCTGTGGATGGAACTTTCCCAACAGGTACTACTCAATATGAAAAACGTGGCATTGCTACTACTGTTCCAACTTGGGATGATGCAGATTTGTGTACACAATGTAATAAGTGTGTTGCTATTTGTCCACATGCTGCAATTAGAGCAAAAGTTGTTTCTAATGATATATTAGCTAATGCACCAACCTCATTAAAATTTGTACCAGCAAAAGGAAGACCATTTGATAGCAAAACAGAAAGTTATGTACTTCAAGTTTCTCCTGAAGATTGTACAGGATGTGATCTTTGTGTAGCAGTTTGTCCTGCTGAAAGTAAAGAAATCGCTAATATTTTTGCAATTAACATGGCTGAAAAACGTGCAGTTGAAGAAGTTGAAAATGCAAACTGGGATTACTTTATTGATTTACCTGATTACGATAGAAAAGAATTGGTAATTTCAACTGTAAAAGGGTCACAATTCTTACAACCATTGTTTGAATTCTCTGGAGCTTGTTCTGGTTGCGGTGAAACACCATACATTAAATTAATAACACAATTGTATGGAGATAGTATGTTAATTGCGAATGCAACGGGTTGTTCTTCAATTTATGGAGCTAACTTGCCAACTACACCATATACAACCAATAAAGCAGGTAGAGGACCAGCTTGGGCAAATTCATTATTTGAAGATAATGCTGAGTTTGGTTTAGGAATGAAATTAGCATTATCTAAGAAACAAGAAATCGCTATTGATCTTTTAAAATCTTTAGAAAGTAAAATTGGAAGCACTTTAGTTAACGATATGCTTAACAATGCAGAAACTGATGAAACTTTAAAAGAACTAAAATTAAATCAAATTGAAGAATTAAATGAAATTTTAAACAGCATAGATACCTATGAGGCTAAAAAACTAAGAAATCTTTCTGAATACTTACGTAAAAAAGACGTTTGGATTTTTGGGGGAGATGGTTGGGCTTATGATATTGGTTATGGTGGTTTAGATCATTTATTCTCTTCAGGTGAAAACATCAATATTTTAGTAATGGATACAGAAGTGTATTCAAACACCGGCGGACAAGCATCTAAAGCTACACCAATGGGTGCAAGTGCTAAATTTGCAATTAATGGTAAAACAACTTCTAAGAAAAGTTTAGCATTGCAAGCAGTTTCTTATGGAAATGTGTATGTAGCACAAATTGCAATTGGAGCTAAAGATAACCAAACCCTAAAAGCAATTGAAGAAGCAGCGGCTTATCCAGGGCCTTCATTAATAATTGCTTATTCACATTGTGGTGAGCACGGTTACGATTTAAAAGACGGAGCTTTGCATCAAGAAAAAGCTGTGGAAACAGGTTATTGGCCACTATTTAGATTTAATCCTTTATCAGAAAAAGGAAAAAGATTTAAATTAGATTCTAAGGCACCATCAGCACCGCTTGAAGAGTTTATGTATACAGAAACTCGATTTACGAGAGTTGTAAATGAAAACCCTGAATTAGCAGGAGTGTTATTAGGAAAAGCTCAAGAACAAGTTGATATTCAATGGGAACGTTTAGAACTTTATAAAAATTTGTAATTTTTAATTAATTTTAAAGTGCCAGAATGAAAATTCTGGCACTTTTTTTATATCTTTATTAAAGCAAATTATTCCTGATTATGAAAAATTCGGAATATCTGAAGCAGTAATTAGTTGCAAAAATAATCGGAAACACATTTAATCACAAGAAAATATTTTTATAATGAAATCAAGATCTAGCGCTTTTTTTAATGAAGCAACAAAAAGACTCAATCTAGCCAAAGAAGAATTATTTAAACCTGCCGAAGATATTGTAAGCTACTCTGTATGTAAAAACTCACAATTTGCTATCGAAAATTATTTAAAAGGGTTTTTATTAAAAAATAATAGTACTATTGAGGCTTCTGATACCATTGCAATTTTATACGATAAATGTTTGGCGATTGATAAAGGATTTAAAATGATTGAAATAAATACTATTGGGTGTAAAAATCATACGATAGATTCTAGATATTGTTCCGAAATAAATTCAGTAAGTGCGTGTTTTGATACAGCCGACAATATTGACACTTATTTAAAAAAGTCTAAAGTTATTTAAGATATTAACCCGACGGCATTATATCTATAATTATCAAGCTGCATATTGAATATCTTTATGATTGAAATATTTTTGAACTCTATCTGGATTTTGAACTAACATTTGCATATGGTTTTCTAAATTTTCTTTAAGTTTTTCATG
>NZ_JAUYUD010000104.1 GCF_030692605.1 Lutibacter sp. | reverse complement strand
AATAAAGCACAAAATGCCAACAATGCATATAAAAAATTGCTTAATCAACTAAATAGAATGATTCTAAAATTTAATTATATTACATTTAAACATCGGAAAATTGCGTTTTCATAATCGCAACTTTTCATATTCTAACCCGTTAGCAAACATTAGGATTATAATAACGGAATAACCTCAACGAAAGATTAAAGTTGTGAAAAATAAAGAAAATGATATAATTAAAAAGTCTTTGTGTTTAGAAAATAAACATTATAGATTTAACAACGGAGAAAAAATAGTTTTTTGGTATAGAGATAATTTAACAGAAGTTAATAATGTTAAAAGAAAAGAATCAGAACCTTTATTTTTATATTATCCTTATAAATATTATTCTATTTATACTTTACGATATCGACTATCTAAGAATGTAAAAATAAGACAAGGAATTAATATTTTTAAAAAGACAATAAATTCTTGGCTAGTTAAAGGAATAATACTAGCGCTTGCGATATACACTATTAAAATTATTTTCAAGATAGAATTATAAATTAAATATAAACGTTAAAATAAAAAACACCATGACAAAAGAAATGATTGAACATTTAAAACTGACAGTTGGTAATAAAGAATATAATTCAGATGATATTTTCAATTCTAAAGAGTTAAATAATTTCATAAAAAGGTCTTTAATTGTGTTTCCAATGAGTTTTATGTTAGAAGCCATAAAGGAAAATGGTTTTATGAGAATTATAACAGATGAACACTTTGAAAATTCAACATTCCGAATTGAAAATGTTAGTAATGATTTAAGAGATAGATTTAACAAGACATATAATTTAGATAGTCTTGACAATTCTTCTGTATAAATTCATCTTTAAAACCAATATAAAGGCATATTTTCCAAACTAAATTACCTTTATCAGAGAAAGACGAATTATCAGGATGATTATAAACTAAATCAGATATTTTATTATATGATAAGCCATTTTTCAACGCGTGGTCATTAGGAATAATTAACATAGGATTAAAACGTTTGCTAACAATGCATATAAATAATTGGCACATTGTTGTATTATTATATTTATTTATTTTAACTAATTACGAGTAAAATATGAACATTTTATATGTAATGCCAACTATTCATATTCTAATCGTTGTAATTTATAGCAGAACGACTGAAAAACTGAGAGATATTAAACAGTATGAAAATATTCGCAGAAACTGAAAGACTAATTTTAAGAGAAATACTTCCGACAGATATTGACGGACTTTTTGAACTTGACTCTGACCCGGAAGTTCATAGATATTTGGGAAATAAACCAGTAAGTAGTAAAGATGAAATCGTTAAAGTAATTAATTTCATAAGACAGCAATATATTGACAATGGAATTGGAAGATGGGCTATTATTGACAAACAGACTAACGAATTTATTGGTTGGACAGGATTAAAGTTTGAAAAAAATGAAACTAATAATCACAAAAATTATTATGACTTAGGTTACAGACTGATAAAAAAATATTGGGGAAAAGGAATTGCGACTGAAGCTGCATTTGCATCATTAGAATATGCATTTGACAAACTAAATACTGACTATGTTTATGCAATGGCGGACTGTGAAAATGAAGGATCAAACAAAATCTTAAAAAAAGTTGGACTAAAATTCATTAAAACGTTTGACCTTGATGGAATTAAACACAATTGGTATAAAATTGACAGAAAAGAATTTGAAAATAAAAAGCCGAACCGCTAACTGAACCAAAAAGAAAAATTGTAAAAAACCGACAAATATACCAGATTTTTACAGTCATTAAACTGATTGAAAAACAGAACAGATTAAATTCAGAACTAAAAAACAGAAATTGAACTAAAAACTACAAATTACAACACCGCATATAGCAAATTGCTTAATTGTAATAAATAGGAAAATTAAAGTACCTTTAAACTAATAATAAACAGTGGAAAATTTCGGTTTCAAACCCGCAACTTGCCATATTCAAACTCGTTGCCAGTAATATTAAAAAAAATACAAAAGTTCGGTTTATATCAGAACTTTTTATATATTTGCAAATGTAAACTATGAGATTAACCAATAAGAAAGCATTAGAAAAGCTTAAAAGAAAGAATAAAGGAAATACACCTTTGACTATTGCAATTGATAAACTTATTGAAGATATTGAAGAAAATGATTGGAAAAATCAAACTGAACTAAATGAATCAAGGCCTGATGCAGATTGTGTCCATAGTGATGGCTTTTATTTCTTCAATATTTCGGTTCATAGAACAATGATTCTAATTGAATTTAATAATGGAGAAGCTTCAGTAGTTTGGTTAGGAAATCATAAGGAATATGAAAATACTTTTAAGAATAACAAGAGTACAATTAAAAAATGGTTGAAAACTAATGATTGGATTTAAGAAATTATGAAAACACAATTTGATATAATAGAGTTAATTGAACTTGGAGAAATTAAAAATGAATTAGATTTCGAAAGAGCTTTAATAGCTGACAGAAAATTAAGAGTTCTTTCTAAAGAGAATCCGAAATTTAAAACTCTTCGAAAAAAATTAAGAGATTTAATTGAAGTCTATGAAAATAAAAATTGGTCTCCTGATTCAAGAATTAGCGATAAAAAATTACGTGAAAGTGATATCGCCGAATTAATTGCCGAAAAGGAAAGACAATTTATCGAAAGAAGAAAAGAACTAATAAAATCGAAAATAAAAAAGGTAAACCTAAATCAGCAAGATTTTGGGGCAATTTTAGGGCATAAAAGCAAATCCTATATTTCAGAACTGATGAATGGAATAAACCCTTTTTCTTTAAGAGATTTAATTATTATCAACAGGCTTCTTAAAATTGATTTAACAGATTTAGTCCCTACTTTTTTACCACAAACTGAACGAATGAAAATTAGGACTTCTATTGAAAAACTCGAAAATCCAAAACTAAAATTAAGCAAAGAAGATTTCGCTTTAGCATAAATACTACTGGCAACAACGCATATAGCAAATTGCTTAATTGCGTTATTTAGAATATTTTTTATTACTTTTAAACTAATTAAAAAGCCATAGAAAATTGCGTTTTCAAACCCGCAACTTGCCATATCCAAGACCGTTATACGTTATTTTATCGAATCTCCTATTTTATACATAGTTTCTTCCTCGCAAAACCTAACTTTATTATTATTTGCATCCGTAAATTCATAACTACAAAAACCATCGTTGCAACTTGAACCTCGTGGGTATTTATATGTTATTATAAATGGTTTCTTTAGCGGTAGTTTTTTTCTGTTTCCAATATCGCAACTCCCTAAAAAAACAACGCATAACAGCGCATATAAAAAATACTTACTTTTTGTAGTTAATTTTAAATTTTTCATTTTTATTATAATTTTATATTAATTAATATTTGTTTTATTCTTAGCTGTACTTTTCATATACTGCTAAAGTTACCACACATTTGAAGAAACATTATGGATGAAAAATGGACTTTAGGAATTTTGGGATTATACACGGTAATATACCTTGTAGTTTTCTTTATACAAAAATCACAAATTGACCGACAAAAAGACGTGATTTCTTCTATGAAATCTTTTATGGAAATCTTTAAAGTTGACGAAGTGAAAAAATACGTAGAAATGAAAAACGAGCGGATTTTACACGATGCGACAAAAATGATGATGGATAGCGAAAAAATAAAAGAAATGTCGGACGAATTAATAAAAACAACAACTGCACCAATACAAGAAGCATATACCGAAATAATGGCGGAAAGATATATGGAGCTTGTTAAAGTTGTTTTTGAAGTTGTTTTAACCCAAGAACCTGAAATACGTGAACAATTCATAAAAGACCTTTTACCGAATAACAAACATTATCTTTTGCCAATGTTGAAAGATTATAAAAATAGTGATTCTTAACTATGTTATAGTTTTGCTCACTATCAATTCCTAATCTTAAAATAAATCCGAATTTATCATCAAATTCATCTGACTTGATTTTAGGTTTTGATTTTTTAAATAGGTTTGTGAATTTTGACATAATATTTAATTTTTAAATTAATAATCTGATTAAAAAAACGTGTGGTAACACCGTATATAATTTATTGCTAGTTCTGGCTTACTTACGAAAATCCTAGCGGATTTTCTATTCGGTTTTTATTTGCTAAATTATGTGCTAAAACACGCAACAAACCATATACATAACCGTTAAGCAAAAATATTAGCCAGATGATGTAAATATGAAAATCCAACTAATAACACTTTTATTTTTTTCCCCTCTTTTTTTTATCATTGAAACGTAAAAATTAAATATAAATACTATGAAAAAACTACTTTTTTTAACAGCTTTTGTTTTACTATCTATTTCTTGTGCTAAACAGTCTGATGTTGATTGCTTGGCGGAAAAATTGGAAATTATTGAGCAATTTGATAGATTAATAGAATTATCACAAGATGCAGAAGGAAGAGCTTCTTTAATTCGGCAGAAAAATGATAGAATCGCAAATTTAAATTGTTAATCTTGTAATAGGTATGATTGATATAAAAACCGAAAATAAATTAAAAAATAGACTTTTTAGATTATTGAGCGATTTAGAAATTCATACAATAAAAGAAAAAGACTTAATAGATAATTATGATTTCAGAAAACATCCTCCAATTATTAGATTATTAATTAAAAATTTAGTTGAACAAGGTTTTATTAAAAGTCACGGAAGTTCATTTAGTCATTTAGAAATTAATTCATCTCTCGGATTAGAAGTTTTAAGAATTGGTAGTTGGACAAAATATTTGAAATCACTTAAAAAACAATCTAAAGATAAAAACGTACATATTGAAAAACTTATAGTCAAAGACAATGTAATTTCAAGAGATAATAACGGTATTCAATCTTTAAAGAGTGATTTATATAATCCAATTATTGAAAATGATATACCAAGACCAATTAGCAAAGCCGTAGATATATGGACTTTTAAAAATATAATGTTTGCAATAATTACAGGACTCATAGTTTCTTGTATAATATACATAATTTCGTTATTTTAAACCATAAATCTTTGACACAAAAAAGGCTAGTAAATGAATACTAACCTTGTCATAATTTACGATAAGTTATTAATTTTTGCTTTTGCAAAGAAAATTGCAGTCTTTTTAAGATAAACTATAAAAATAATTCATAAAATAATTCATTTGAATATATATGTAATTCTTTACACTGTTTTATGAATTTAGACCCGAGTATTATAGGATATTGAAATGGACTTGGTAATTCAACAAATTCTTCATTAAATTCATAATCAACACCTTTAAGATTAAAAGATAATTGATATAAATTTGTTTCAGAAATTCCAGAAACAGGATATATTCCACGCTGAAATCCAGTTGGAATAGCTGATATATGTTTAGCGAATGACGGGGTTATATGAAATTTATAAGCTCCAGTATCAATCAAGGCTTTGAATACTTCATCTATTCCTTTTATTTTAACATCAATCGTGGGTTGACAAAAAGGAGTTAAATCACCTATTATTTTCTGATTTAAAAAATATGATTTTGTATCATCCATTTTTAAAATTTTAAAGTTATCCTCAAATATACAAATTGGATATATATAATTTTCTTCATATAAATAATTACTATTTACCATTGTTACGTGTTATTTTGCTTTCAGCAATTAGCCCACGCTCAAAAAATAAAATAGCGTTTTAAGTTGTTTGATTAATTTTAGTAAACAACTGCTAATACTGATTTGCTAACTATGCATATAAAAAATGGGTTACATAGTTGTTAATATTAAATTTATTAATCTAAATTTACTTTAAATAAAATATGAAAAGTCTATATTCTAAAACCCACTTTTCATATTCTAAACAGTTAGCAAACATTATTAAAATGACTCGAAACGAAAAATTAGATAAAATTTTATTATTTCTCATTGCTGTTGATGTTAAGGAATTAAATAATGAAAACATTGGCAGACAGATAACTATGGAATTTATCAATGAAGCTCTTAATGAAATGGAATTAATAGAATGGGAAATGAAGTCCTTAAAAGATGAATTAATAAATGAAAATTTAGTTACTGAAAATACCGAAGGACTAAGAATAACACAAAAAGGTAAAAAATTCATTACAAGAGAACGAGGATTTAGACATCTTGAAAAAATAACGCGACAAGAAGAATTAATCCTTGAAAAGACAATTGAAAAATTTAAGTATGATAAATTTGCTTTTTTGTTTTCTATTTTAGCCATCCTAATTTCATTAATATCGTTAATACTGAAATAATAATTGCGACAGTTGAAATAATAATTGAATATTTGGTGTAATTGAATTTTGACATCTTATTTTTATTTTAAATTAATATTGCGTTTAATAACGATTTGCTAACACTGGCTAAAATTCAGCGTGGGTTTTGCAATAGCATTCATATTTTTAATACATTTAACCAGATTTCTTAGCGGACAATTCCTAACGGAATTATCCACGCCGAAATCTTAGCCAAAATCCGTTAGCCTTTATTATGAAACACGACAAATCGAATAAACTACTTTCTTCCAAACCAATATATCACACAAAATTTCAATATATCTGATTAATAATTGTTATAAATAAATATAGTTATGAATAAAAAAGTATCCCTGTT
>NZ_JAUYUD010000097.1 GCF_030692605.1 Lutibacter sp. | reverse complement strand
TTCACATAATAGATATTTAGAAAAAATGGAAGATAGATTAACGAAATTCAATGAATTAATGAATACATTCAAGTCTGAAAACCAATTAGGGAAAAATCTATCCAATTTAATTGTAAATATTTAATAGACTTTATATAATACAACATATGTTAAATTTACTACGACATTACCACAACGCAAACGGTGTATTTGTGTTAAAATATCATGTTTACTTACAACATTAAAAATTATTATATTGCTTAAAGCCTAATATTCTCAACGATTCAGTTATAACTTTTTTAACATTTTAACATTTTAATTCGTTTGTCTGTTTTTTGTTGTGGTACATTTTACTATAATGGTAATTAGATGATTTAACTTTATGAAATATTCTTTTTAGACATATTTCAATAAAAAGGATTAAACAAATTTATTAAAAATGATATTAATCAATTTAAAACCAATTTAGTATGAAAATCACAAAATTACTTGTTTTTTGTTTTTTCGCTATTCTTTTCTCAGTTTCTGTTCATGCGCAAGAAACTAAAATAAGTGGGAAAATTTTAGACGAAAACGGCAATCCTATTCCGGGAGCAACCATTTTAGTTAAGGGAACTTCAAATGGTACAACTTCGGATTTTAATGGAAATTATGAAATAAAGGCCGCATCAGGCGGTACTTTAGTGTTTAGTTTTATAGGTTATCTTTCAATAGAAGAATCCTTAAAAGGAAGAACTAAAATTGATGTAAATCTTATCCCAGTAGCACAACAATTAGATGAGGTTGTTGTTACAGCATTGGGAATAAAACGTGAGGAAAAAGCACTTGGGTATGCGGTTCAAAAGGTTTCTGGAGAAAGTTTGCAAAAAGTAAAAGGTATAGATGTTGCTACATCTCTTACAGGTAAAGTAGCAGGGCTCTTAGTTAAAAACTCAAGTGAATTTTCGGCCACTCCAGTACTTTCCATTCGTGGAGAAAGTCCATTATTGGTAATAGATGGTGTAGCCTATAATAACAAGGATTTGGGTGATATATCTTCTGAAGATATAGAATCTATGAGTGTTTTGAAAGGGGCAACGGCTTCGGCACTTTATGGTTTTCGTGGTGCAAGTGGTGCCATTTTGATTACAACTAAAAATGGTAGTAGTGGTGCTGCTGGAATATCAGTAGACCTTTCTACAAACACCATGTATTCTGCAGGGTTTTTAGCAATTCCTGAAAAGCAAAGCACTTATGGTCGTGGTAGTAATGGTACTTATGACAAAAACTCTGATAGTTCATGGGGTGCTGTTATGGCAGGACAAATTCTTAATCAATGGGACCCGTTTTTAAAAGCCTATAGAGATTATGAATATTTACCAATAGGGAAAGACAACTTTGCTAATTTTTTAGAGCAAGGTTATATAACAAATAATAATGTTAACGTTGGTTTTAAACAAGAAAATATTTCGTTAAGAAGCTCTGTTAACTGGACACAAAATAAAGGACAATATCCTAATTCTAAATTAGACAAGTACACTTATACTTTTGGGGGAGAGGTAAAATTAGATAAATTTAAATTGAATTCAAATTTATCTTATTCTAGAAAAGCATCCCCAAACGTAGGGTCTAGCGGTTATACAGCGTATGATCCTATGTATTCTTTACTGATATGGTCGGCTGCTGATTTTGATATTCGAGATTACAAAGACAATTATTGGATTACACCTGGTCAAGTTCAAAACTATACATATCGATCAGGTAGTGATAATCCTTATTTTCTTAAAAATGAAAAAATAAATGAGACTTCTCGTGATATTTTTAATGCCGATTTATCAATGAGTTATGATATAACTGATTGGTTGAAAGCAACTGTTCGTACGGGTCTTGATTTCTTTACAGATAAAGGAGAGATAAGAGTTTCAAAGGGTTCATATCAATCAACAGGTAATTCAGGTGTTCCTGGAAACAGTTATTTGTGGGTTGGTGGAACTACTGGTGCTTATGCTATAGGAGAAACTCAAGGACACAGTATAAATAGTGATTTGTTACTTACAGGAGAAAGATCATACAATAAATTTAATGTAGATTACCTTGCAGGGGGAACAATATATTATACAGAAGCTGCCAATATTTATGGAAATACAGATGGTGGTATTTCTATACCTGGGTTTTTCTCATTAGCAGCATCAGTAAATCCAGCTAAGGTTTATAAAAGCCAACAACAACGACAAGTAAATTCAGTATTTGGTCGTTTAGGTCTATCTTGGGATAAAACGGTATATTTAGAATTTACAGCTCGTAATGACTGGAGTTCAACGTTAGCTGTAGATGCAAATTCATACTTTTACCCATCTGTAGCTTCCAGTTTTGTAATTTCAGAACTTTTACCAGAATCTACAAAAGATTGGTTGGATTTATTGAAGCTTAGAACTTCCTGGACACAATCAAAAAATATTCCTGGAATTTATGAAATTAATAGTAGTTTCAAAATTAACAGCGGTACTTGGAATACCCTTAATGGTGCAGAAGCTCCTTCTAGTTTATTTCCATCAAATATTACTCCATCAAGTGCCGATACCTTTGAGGTAGGAACACAAGGAATGATGTTTAAAAATAGATTAATGGTTGATGTATCTTATTATAGTAAACGGTTTTATGATGGCATTATAAACGGGCCAATATCATCAGCTAGTGGGTATACAAGTATTAAAACCAATTCTGAAGAAGAAACGCTGCGTCGTGGTTGGGAAGTAACTTTAAATACCACACCAATAAAAACTAAAGATTGGCAATTGGATTTAGGTATGAACTGGTCAACTTATAAAAGAACCTATTCTAAGTTAGATCCATTATATTCAAGTGTTAAACCATGGGTAGCAGTTGGAGAACGCATTGATGCTTATGTAGGTAGAGATTTTTTAAAAGATCCAGCAACTGGTGCAATTATATATAACAATGGAAGAATTGCAAAAAGCGGATATGATTCAGTATTTGGCTATTCTGACCCAGATTGGCTTTGGGGTGTAAATTCTACTTTAAAACATAAAGATTTTAGTTTATTTTTATCTTTTGACGGGGTATCTGGAGGGATGATGACTACTCGCACAGAAAGTTATATGTGGAATACTGGAGGTCATCCAGATTCAGTTACGCCAGAAAGAGCATTAGACGTTGCTACGCCAGGTTCCCAAAATTATATTGGGGAAGGTGTAAAAATTGTATCAGGTACAGTTACGTATGATGCAGTTGGTAATATAACCACTGACACACGTGTTTTTGCACCTAATGATATTCCAACTACGTACAAGCAAGCTATGTTAGATTTACACTCTGGTAGTGCTTGGGGAGGTACAGGAACTCGTGCAGATGCCTATTCTAAAACTTTCTTCAAACTACGTGAGATTTCTTTAACATATACATTCCCTAGCAAATATTTACAAGGTTGGGCTGCAAAAGCTGCATCGGTAAGTTTTATAGGACAAAATGTGCTTATGAAGGCAAAGGATTTCAAATATTCTGATCCTGATGGTGGTTATGAAGATTTTTCTGATCCATCAGTAAGATATCTTGGAGCAAATTTTAAACTTACATTTTAATCTAATAGAACAATGAAAAAAATAAAATATTTATTTATAGCTGTATTTTCTCTTATGATTGTAGCTTCATGTAGCAATTTTGAGGAATTAAATACGAACCCAGATGTGCCAAATTCGGTTGCACCTGAGATGCTTGCTACGCAAGTACTTAAAGATTCATATAGATTTTGGAATCCGAATTCATCAGATTACTCTTTCGCTAATTTATTTAATAAGCATACGGTAATTTTTGAAACAAACCCAAATCCTTACCAATATTATTTCTCATATTCTCCTTATGGTTCTTTTCCTTATGGAAGTTTGACCGAACTTAAACGTATGGTTGAATTTTCTAAAGGAGGAGCATATGAATCTTCATTTAAAGGATTGGCATTATTCCTAAAAGCTTCTGCATTGTTTGATGCAACTATAGAATTGGGAGATATCCCTTATTCTGAAGCAGGAATGGCTGAAGAAGGAATTACTAAGCCAAAGTATGATAAGCAAGCTGATGTAATTGTATCTATATTAAATGATTTAAAAGAAGCGGAGGCCTATTTTGCAGCAGGAGTAAATTTTAATGGCGATATCATGTACGGAGGAAATGTTACAAAATGGCGCAAACTTTGTAATGCTTATCAGTTAAAAGTTTTACAGACCATAAGTAAAAAAATTACACCCGAACAAAAAGCTCGTTTTGCAGCTATCGTTTCTGCTGGCAATTTAATGACAAGTAGTGCTGATAATTATCAATTAGCATATTCTACTAACACAAATGCTAGTTATCCATATTTTAATGGAGAAGCTACTAGACTTAAACATGGTCTTTCAAAATTAGTGGTTGATGCATTGAAAACAAATAACGATCGTAGATTGTTTTATTTTGCAGAGCCAGCACCAGCTTTAATTACTGGAGGTGCTACTGCATCGCAATTTGTTGCTTATGAAGGGGCTCCTACACAATTAGCGGCTCTTCCTATGACACTTAATTATCAAGCGGGAAAGTATTCATTGTTAAATAAACGGTATCCTCTTTATAGAGACAATGATCCTTTTATTAAATTTCCATATGCAGAACAATGTTTTATAATTGCAGAAGCAATAGAAGAAGGTTGGGTAGCCGGAAACTCTCAAACTTACTACGAAAATGGAGTGAAAGCGTCATTAGAATACTATAAGAACCTTCCTAATACAAGTAGTCATGTACATGGAATGGCTATTACTCAAGCTTATATTGATGGTTATTTTGTTGGTGCTGCAGCGTATGCAGGAACAAAAGTAGATCGTTTACGCCAAATTTGGACACAAAGATGGCTTATAGATTTTATGCAAGCTAGATCGTATTATCCTCAATTTCTTCGTGTAGGTTACCCAGTCTATCCTTTAGATCCTTTAACTAGCATGAATCCAGATGACCCAACATTATACCCTCAACGTTGGAAATACCCAACCAGTGAATTAACCACTAATGGAGTAAATTATTTAAAAGCGGTTGATGAGCAATATGGTGGATATGATGGAATTAACCTTAAACCTTGGTACTTAAAATAATAAAAGCAAAACTACTTAAGTACATTTTAAATGTATGTAGTTTTAAAGAGAAGCATTATTAAAAAGAATAAAATTTAAACCCCAAAGATTTTAGAACTCCTCCTAATTGAGGAGGAGTTCTTCCTTTATTAAAAGAAGTTGAAGGTTATTTTATATCTTTATTATCAAATAATGCTAGTCTAATAATAATGAGTGTTTTTCATATATTTTGAGTTAGTTTTTTATAGTTGCTTCTGTTTTTTCGAGGATTTCAGGAGCAACTTAAAAAAAATCATTTTAAAAATGAATAAATTTAATACAATAATCACAATTTTGTTTATTGCAATTGGCACATTTTTTTCGGCCTGTAATTCTACAAAAACGACTTTAAAAAGTGAAATTTCATTTGCTGATAATAAAATTATAGCTCACAGAGGTGCTTGGAAAAAAAATATGCTACCTGAAAACTCAATAGCATCGTTAAAGCAAGCAATTCAATTAAACTGTACAGGCTCAGAATTTGATGTACGAATGACTGCGGATAATGTACTAATTGTAACCCATGACCCAACGTACAATAATTTAGAAATTGAAAAAACTAACTATTCAGAATTAATAACTTTTAAATTATCCAATGGAGAAAAACTTCCAACATTAAAAGAATATTTAATAGCAGGTATTGAAAATAATACAACTACACGATTGGTTTGTGAAATCAAACCTTCAAAAGTAAGTATAGAAAGAGGACAGTTAATTGCAACAAAAGTGGTTCAACTAGTTGAAAAACTTAAAGCAAAAGATTTGGTTGTATATATAAGCTTTGATTATGATATTCTAAAAAAAATTAGAGAAATAGATCCAACAGCTTCAACACAATATTTAGAAAGTAATAAATCGCCTATTCAATTAAAAGAAGATGGTATTAATGGTGCAGATTATTATTATACTGATTACCATGACCATGTGGAATGGATTGAAAGTGCCAAAAAAAACGACATATTATTAAATGGTTGGACCGTAAATAAAGTTGATGATATGGATTGGTTATTAGCAAACAATTTTGATTTTATTACTACAGATGAACCTGAACTACTATTAGAAACTGTGAAAAAAAGGGCAACTATTTATAAAGATTATAACCTAGTTTGGTCCGATGAATTTGAATATTCAGGGTTGCCCAATGAAACAAAATGGAACTATGAAGTTGGTGGAAGTGGCTGGGGAAATAACGAAAAACAATTTTATTTAGAAAAATCTTTAGAAAATTCATTTGTTAAAGATGGAAAATTACACATTGTTGCTTTAAAAAAAGATGTTGAAAATAGGCAATATACTTCGGCAAGATTAACAACGTATAATAGGTTTATGTTGCAATATGGAAAAGTGGAAGTAATGGCAAAATTACCAGAAGGAAAAGGAACGTGGCCAGCAATTTGGATGCTTCCTGAAAGTCTTCGTAAAAAAGAAGAAGCTTGGCCGCTATGTGGTGAAATTGATATTCTGGAACATGTTGGTAAAGATCCAAATATGGTTCATGTATCACTACATTCCAAATTATACAATCATATAAAGAACACTCAAATAACACATTTTGAAAGACTTGCTGATGTTTCTAATACTTTTCACCTTTATGGAATAGAATGGACACCAGAATTTATCAAGTTTTATATAGATAATAAATTGTTTTATGAAGCTATAAAAGGGGAAAATGGAAAGGTAACTACTAACGAAGGTTGGCCTTTTGATAAACCTTATTTTTTAATTTTAAATCTTGCCATTGGAGGAAATTGGGGAGGATCTGTTGATGACGCCATTTTCCCATCTGAAATGTTAATAGATTATGTGAGAATATACCAACAACCAGTTTCAAATAATTAATATGAAAAAAACCTTTTTAATACTTTTTATTGGTTTTTTAAACCTAAGTGCAATCTCGCAATCGCTGAATGTTATGACTTATAACATTCGTTTGAATGTTTCAGTTGATGGCGAAAACGCTTGGCCATTTAGAAAAGAATTTTTAACATCTCAAATACAGTTTTACGAACCTGATATTTTAGGTGTTCAAGAAGCAACTCCAAATCAGGTTACTGAAATGTCTAATTTATTACCAGCATACAATCAAATTGGAATTGGTAGAGATGGTGAAAAAAAAGGAGAATCATCAAACATTTATTACAAAAAAGATCGATTTATAATTAAAGAAACCAATACTTTTTGGCTTTCTGAAACACCAAATGAAATTTCAAAAGGTTGGGACGCGGCGTTTAACAGAGTGTGTACTTATGCACTGTTTAAAGATAAAAAAACTAAAAAATATGTATGGGTTTTTAATACACATTTAGATCATATAGGTGAAGTGGCAAAAACCAAAAGTATTGAGCTAATTATCTCAAAAATGATAGAATTAAACACAAAAAATTATCCCGTTATTTTTATGGGTGATTTTAATTCTGAACCAACTACAGAGAGAATTCTAAACCTTAAAAAAGAAATGAATGATTGTAGAGAATCCTCAATAGAAAAGCCTTTCGGACCTTCAGGAACGTTCAACGGGTTTAAATTTAATGTGCCAGTTACAATTTTAATCGACTATATTTTTATTTCAAAAAACAATAAATTAAAAGTTAAAAAATATGCCATTTTAAGTGATTCAAAAGATTTGAAATATCCTTCAGATCATTTACCAGTTTTTGTAAAATTGAGTTTTAAATAATAAAGAAAAGAGAAAATCATTTTTTAAATTAGATAGCAACTAAAACCAACAATTAATAATGTCAAAAAAAGTAGTATTTATAGCATTTGTAGTTTCTTTAGGAGGTTTTTTATTTGGATTTGATGCAGGGATTATTTCGGGCGTCATGTCCTATGCAGGTCC
>NZ_JAUYUD010000093.1 GCF_030692605.1 Lutibacter sp. | reverse complement strand
TGATTAATCATGTTTTTTATAATGTTTGAAATTCACTATAAATATACTGATTATCAGGCTTTTATGCAAATATTTTATTGCTTTTTATCATAAATTTTTTGCTTTTTTCTTGTGATTTTTAACCCTTAATTCGCATTAATAGTAATTAGGTTGTTTTTTGTATTTTTTTGTGACTTTTGTATCTTGTTAGTTAGTATTATAACTTTAAATTTACAAAATAGCAAAAAACACAAAAAAGAGCCTTTTTTAATTTTTTATGGATTTACAAGAGAAAGAAAAATTTAGAGATTCTATTGCAACAATAGATCAAAAAGGAAAAAGAAATTTTATTTTTCCTAAAAAACCGAGAGGTAATTTTTATAAATATAGAACTTATGTAAGCTGGGTCTTATTGGTTTTTATGTTTTCAGCCCCATTTATAAAAATTAATGGAAACCAATTATTATTATTTAATGTAATTGAACGTAAGTTTAACATTTTTGGATTTCCTTTTTGGCCTCAAGATTTTCATTTATTAGTAATTTCCTTGCTCGTAAGTATTGTCTTTATTATTTTGTTTACAGTTGTTTTTGGTAGAATATTTTGTGGATGGATGTGTCCCCAAACTATATTTATGGAAATGCTCTTTAGAAAAGTTGAGTATTTTATTGAAGGAGATAGAACGAAACAAATTAAATTGGAAAAACAAGATTGGAACTTTGAGAAAATTAGAAAAAAAATTTCAAAATGGTTTGTCTTTTTTATAATTTCCTTTTTAATTTCTAATGTTTTTTTAGCATATATAATTGGTTCAGATGTTATAGTTGGATATATTATTGAAGGTCCAGCAAATCATGTTAGTACACTCATAAATTTAACGGTATTTACTTTTATTTTTTATTTTGTATTTGCTTGGTTTAGAGAGCAAGTATGTATAATTGTTTGTCCGTATGGCAGATTGCAAGGGGTGCTTTTAGACAATAAATCAATAAATGTAGCTTATGATTTTGTTCGTGGTGAAGCTGAAAATGGACGAAAAAAAATAAAAAAGGATGAAGATAGAGCCAGTTTTGGCAATGGGGATTGTATTGATTGTGGTTTATGCGTTCAAGTATGTCCAACAGGTATTGATATTAGAAATGGCACCCAACTGGAATGCATTAATTGTACTGCATGTATAGATGCTTGTGACGAAATTATGGACAAAACTGGTTTCGAAAAGGGGTTAATTAGATATGCTTCAGAAGATAATATTGAAAATAAGGAGCAGTTTAAATTTACAACAAGGTTAATTGCTTACTCGGTAATTTTGAGCATTTTAATGATGGTATTGGTAGCAATGTTATTTTTAAGAAATGATGTGGAAGCAACAGTTTTAAGACTTCCAGGTCAAACGTTTCAAACTACTGAAACAGCTATTAGAAATATTTATACGGTGAAACTTATCAACAAAACTTCTTCCAATATTGAGAATATAGATATCAGATTAATTTCTCATGCGGGTAAAGTCGAATTAATTGGAGGTCTGTTAAAAGTAGATAGGCAAGATTTAAAAGAAGGGTCATTGTTTATTGAAATTGAAAAAAAGGACTTAACTTCGTCCAAAGAAAAATTAAAATTAGGGATTTATAAAGGAGAAGTATTGATAGAAACAACATCAACAACTTTTTCAGGCCCTTTAAAATAAATCTAATTAATGAAAATTAAAATAAGTTGGCCAGCAGGAATAATAATTGCAATGAGTGCTTTTATGCTATTTATATTATCATTTGTTATAAGAGCAGCATTTATTCCACAATATGAACATCATTTGGTTTCTGAAGATTATTATAAGGATGAGCTCAATTATCAGGGAGAAATTGATAAATTAAATAGAGGCATAGAACTAAAAGAAAATGTATACCTTAAAAAGGTGGATGATGGATTATTAATCGTTTTTCCGAAGGAATTTAATTTTAAAACCATTTCGGGAACAATTAAAATGCAACGACTTTCAAATGATAAAATTGATTTTAATGTACCTATAAAATTGGCATCAAATGAATTTTTAATTCAGGATAAAGACCTTGTTACTGGTAGATGGGATGTTAAAATTGAATGGAATGTTGGTGAAAATGCATATATGTTTAAAGAAAAAATAATGTACTAAAATGCTTTGGACGGCTTTAGTTTTGGGGTTATTGGGCAGTTTTCATTGTATTGGTATGTGTGGACCAATAGCTTTTGTTTTACCTATTAATAGAAAATCAAAACCAATAGCTGCTTTTCAAACTTTTTTATATCACTTTGGTCGAATAGTTACATACAGTTTTATTGGATTACTTTTTGGAATTATAGGAAAAGGATTATATCTATCTGGTTTTCAACAACGCCTGTCAATTGTAGTTGGAGTTCTAATGATAGTTTTAATTGTGTTTCCCCTTGTATTTAAAACTATAAAAAATCCATCTAGGCCATTAATCAGTATAATTGGAAAAGTCAAATCAAACTTAGGTTATTTCCTCAAAAAGAAATCCAATAGCGCCATTTTTTTTATTGGATTTTTTAATGGGTTTTTACCTTGCGGCTTAGTGTATATGGCTATAATTGGTTCAATTGCTGCCGGAAATTATGTTGACGGAGCATTATATATGGCTATGTTTGGATTAGGAACAGTTCCAATGATGACTGGGGCAATTTTTGTTGGAAACTTCATAACAATAAAAGTGCGTCAAAAAATTCAAAAAGCTATTCCAATTTTAGTGATTGTAATAGGATTATTATTTATATTGCGAGGTCTCGGATTGGGAATTCCATATATTTCACCTTCTGATGCAAATTTGCAATTATCAAACAATCCTGGACATTGTGTTACCGTTGAGGTTAATTAAGTTTATATGAAGAAAGATCCTCCAAAAATTAGTATTGAAGAATTTAATGCTATAAAATCAAATAAAGAGCTTAAAAAACTTATCATTAAAAAGAAAATTCCCACTAGTGATTCTTTGGATAAGGTATTTTATGAAGAAGAACTTCGTAAACTTCAAATAGAAATGGTGAAACTTCAACAATGGATTCACAAAAATAATAAGCGTGTAGCCGTTATTTTTGAAGGAAGAGATGCAGCAGGTAAAGGCGGTACCATTAGAAGATTTACTGAACATTTAAACCCAAGAGCAATGCGTGTGGTAGCATTAGATAAACCAACAGAAGTTGAAAAAGGGCAATGGTATTTTAGAAGATATATAAAAGAATTACCTAACGCAGGTGAAATTGTTTTTTTTGATAGAAGTTGGTATAATAGAGCTGTTGTTGAACCTGTAATGGGTTTTTGCAATGAAAAACAATACGAAACGTTTATGGCTCAACTACCGGAATTTGAACATATGATATACGAAGAAGAACAGATCTTAATAAAATTTTGGTTCTCCATCAGTAAAGATGTTCAACTCGATCGTTTTAATGCGAGAAATAAAACGCCTTTGAAAAGATGGAAATTTAGCCCTGTTGATAAAAAAGGGCAAGAGTATTGGGACAAATACTCGTATTATAAACAACAAATGTTTAGTAAAACTCATACGAGCTATAGTCCTTGGATTATTGTAAAAGCAAATGATAAAAAAGCGGCAAGACTAGAGAGTATGCGTTATGTATTATCAAAATTTGATTATGAAGGTAAAAATGAATCACAAACTCATATGCTTCCTGATCCAAATGTGGTTATGAGATATTTTCGTTCTTCACAACAAATAGATTAATTATGTCAAAGTATGTTTTAACTCAAAAAGATGCCGATCTTTTAAATACAAATAAAGGTATTAAGGCAATTCTATCCAAAGAACCTTATAATTTGGAAAAATCGGTACGATTTGTTCAATATGAGAATAGATTAAAAAAATTACAGGTTGAATTAATTAGAATGCAGACATGGGCTATTAGTAAAAACGAAAGAATAATTGTAATTTTTGAAGGAAGAGATGCGGCTGGAAAGGGTGGTGCAATAAGGAGAGCAACCGAAAGAATGAATCCTCGTCATTTGCGAATTATAGCCTTGACAAAACCTACTGAAGATGAAAAAACACAATGGTATTTTCAGCGTTACGTTAGCCAGTTTCCAAAAGCAGGTGAGATTATATTTTTTGATAGAAGTTGGTACAATAGGGCGGTAGTTGAACCAGTAAATGGATTTTGCACCAATGAAGAATATGAAATTTTTATGAATCAAGTTAATGATTTTGAACGTATGATTACAGAATCAGGAATTAGATTGGTGAAAATATATATGTCAATTTCTAAAAAAGAACAAGCCAAGCGATTTGAAGAGATTAAACAAGATCCGTTAAAACAGTGGAAAATGACAGCTGTAGATGAGCGTGCACAGGAACTATGGGATGTGTATACCGAATATAAATCAAAAATGTTTGATAAAACGGCTGATGGTATTATTCCGTGGAAAATTATAAAAGCTAATAAAAAAACTTTTGCAAGGATTAGCGCAGTAAATTACATTTTGAACACAATACCTTATGATAAAAAAGTTATCATATAAATAAAAAATGTTTATCAAAAGTCTAGGTTTTAAAACTCGCTTGTAAAATGTAATTTAATGTTTGGAAATTTTTGCTCAGTCATTTGAATTGTAAAAGCAGAATCAGCTAAAAATACAAGTTGACCTTTCTTATCATGTGCCAAAAAACGTTGTTTTACTCGTAAAAATTCTTTGAATTCAGGACTTTTTTTATCTTTTGGTTCAACCCAACATGCTTTATGCACATTTAAGTTTTCATAAGTACATTTAGCACTATACTCATGTTCTAAGCGATACTGAATAACTTCATATTGTAATGCTCCAACCGTTCCAATTACTTTTCTGCCGTTTAATTCTAGAGTAAATAACTGGGCAACACCTTCATCCATTAATTGATCTAAACCTTTGTATAGTTGTTTTGCTTTTAATGGATTGGCATTGTTTACATATCTAAAATGCTCTGGTGAAAAGCTTGGAATTCCTTTAAAACTAAGAATTTCACCACTTGTTAATGTATCGCCAATTTTAAAATTCCCAGTATCTTGTATTCCAACAATATCTCCTGGGAATGACACCTCAACAATTTCTTTCTTTTCGGCAAAAAAAGTATTTGGACTTGAGAATTTCATTTTTTTATTAAGTCGTACGTGTAAATATGGTTCATTTCTTTTAAAAGTGCCAGAAACAATTTTTATAAATGCTAACCTGTTTCTATGATTTGGATCCATATTGGCGTGAATCTTAAAAACAAAACCACTCATTTCTTCTTCCTTGGAGTCGATCAAACGAGTTTCAGCCATTTTTGGTTTAGGGGGCGGTGCAATTTCAATAAAACAATCTAGCAATTCTTTTACTCCAAAATTATTTAAAGCAGAGCCAAAAAACACAGGTTGTAATTCTCCATTTAAATATTCATTTTTGTCAAAATCTGGATAAACCTCTCTTAAAATTTCCAATTCTTCACGCAATGTGTTTGCTGATTTTTCACCAATAATTTTGTCTAATTCGGGGGTAGTAATATCATTAAATTCTATTCCATTTGAAACAGTTTGTTTATTGTCCCCTGAAAATAAATTTATCTTTTTTTCATAAATATTATAAATTCCCTTAAAATCGTAACCCATACCAATTGGAAAACTTAAAGGGGTAACTCTCAATCCTAATTTTTGCTCAACTTCATCTAATAAATCAAAAGCATCCTTACCTTCACGATCCATTTTATTTATAAAAACAATCATTGGAATTTTACGCATTCTACAAACTTCAACTAATTTTTCTGTTTGTTCTTCAACACCTTTGGCAACATCAATTACAACAATAACACTATCTACAGCGGTTAAAGTTCTAAAAGTATCTTCAGCAAAATCTTTATGCCCAGGAGTATCTAATATATTTATTTTTTTATTTTTATAGATAAATGCAAGTACTGATGTAGATACAGAAATTCCCCTTTGACGCTCAATTTCCATAAAATCGGAGGTAGCTCCTTTCTTTATTTTATTACTTTTTACGGCACCAGCTTCTTGAATTGCTCCACCAAATAATAGTAATTTTTCGGTTAGGGTAGTTTTACCAGCATCAGGATGTGAAATAATGCCAAAAGTTCGTCTTCTTTGTATTTCTTCTAAAAAAGTCATCACTAAAAATTTGAGGTGCAAATATAGGTTTTAAAGTTTGAAAGTTAAAAAGTTTGAAAGTTGAAAAGAGGATTAGTTTAAAATTCCCATATCTATTTTGTAAATTTGTATTTATTGAATAAATTATGAATGAAGAACAAGTAATTTTAGTGAATGAAAATGATGAGCAAATTGGTTTAATGCCAAAAATGGAAGCTCATGAAAAAGCAGTTTTGCACAGAGCATTCTCAGTATTTATTTTTAATGATAAAAATGAATTATTATTACAACAACGGGCTGCTGAAAAATACCATTCACCTTTATTATGGACAAATACTTGCTGCAGCCATCAACGTAATGGAGAAACAAATATTGAAGCTGGAAAAAGACGGTTATTTGAAGAAATGGGGTTTATGTGTGAGTTAAATGAAATGACTTGGTTTATTTACAAAGCTCCTTTTGAGAATGGTTTAACAGAACACGAATTAGATCATATAATGGTTGGTTATTTTAATGAAAATCCGATTATTAATAGGGAAGAGGTTGAGAGTTATAAGTGGATGCCGCTGGATGATGTTAATGTTGATATTGAAAATAAACCAGAAATTTATACCGAATGGTTTAAAATTATTTTTGAGAAATATTATAGTTTTATAAATATAAAAAAATAATGAAAGTAACTGTTAGTAGAAAAGCACATTTTAATGCGGCCCATAGATTGTATAATTCTGATTGGACTGATGCAAGAAACGCAACTGTTTTTGGTAAATGTGCAAACCCAAATTATCACGGACACAACTATGAGTTAATAGTTTCAGTGAAAGGTGAAATTCATCCAGAAACTGGGTTTGTTATGGATATGAAAATTTTGAAAAAATTAATTGAAATTGAAATTGAAGAGCAATTCGACCATAAAAATTTAAATGAAGAAGTTATTGAGTTTAAAACCTTAAATCCAACTGCTGAAAATATTTCGGTTGTTATTTGGAATAAATTGCGCTCAAAAATTGATGAGAAATTGGAATTGTCAATTACGTTATATGAAACACCTCGAAATTTTGTAACGTATTGTGGTGAGTAAAAAAAGCGGCTGGCTAAAAAAGTGAAATTTTAGTCAACCTCTTTTTTATGAAAATATTATTTTTTTTTGCAAGTATTCATTCCTAAAATTGGGTAAAGTGGACAAAAACTCACTAAACTTGTTAGCACAAAAATACCAGCAAAAATTAATAGAATAATTCCTAAAGTGCCTGAAATTAAATCAGTTGTAAAATATAAAATTGCAATAACAACAGCTATCAACATCCTGATAACTTTATCTGTACTTCCCATATTTTTTTTCATTGAAAAAGATTTTTAATTAATAATTAGGTCAAAATTACAATGTAGAAATAGGTTTTGCAGTGACAATAGTCACCACTACTCAAAAACTTCAATTTCATTGGTATGTTGTTTTACTTTTTCTTCGTTTTCTAATTTTTTTAAAACTCTACTAATTACCTCTCTTGCAGTTCCTAATTCATTTGCAATTTGGCGATGAGAAATTTTAATTGGATTTTTTTGAGTTAGATTTTTTTTATCAATTAAGTAATTATAAAGCCTTACATCTAACTTATCATTTACTAAATGATTGATTGTTTTTAATAATTCTGTATATCGAATATTGTATTGTTGAAAAAATAATTGATTAAAATTAGAATAATTTTTAACCCATTGATGTATTTTTGAAACAGGTAATAGTAAAACAGTTGTTTTTTCTTCTGTTACTGCAATAATTTGACTTGGAGAATTTTCTAAACAAGCCGAAAAAGACATTACGCAACTCTCTAGGGGCTTAATGTAATAAAGTAATAATTCTTTTTCTTCATAACGTGTAAAAACCTTAATTAAGCCATTTAAAACAATGGGAATTACTTTAATAAATTGACCATCTCTAACCAATTCTGTATCTTTTTCAACATACAATATCGTAGATTCTTTTAGAATTTCTTCTACAAGTTGCGAACCTAAAAAAGAAAGTTCAGTCCTTATTACAGATTCAAAATTATCCAACTATTTTTCTTTTTTCTTGTTTAATTCATCTTGTAACTTTCTCATTGTAATTTGTTCTCTTTCTAAAGATCTTTGTTTAGAAGCATCAAATTCTTCTTGTAGGTCTATTAGACGTTGTTTAAAATCTTCAGTTATTGTATTACTTCCATTATATTTTCTAATATAAAATACCAATATCAATATTAATATAATAATTATACTCAGCATAGTTTTTTTAAAGGTGGATTTGTCAAAATTTATTCCTAAAAAAGAAATACTTTGTTTTTCTAAATTTAAAGTGTCAAAGGAAGTAAGAGATGATTCAAACTCATTTTTTAAACTATCAAGTGTAATTTTTTGGGCATTAATTATATCAGTATTAGTTAATTGTAACTTGGTTAATGTTGAAACTGAATCAATCACATTATTTTTTAACTGATTAATCCAATTTAACTTTACAAGTTTACTATCGAAAGAATTTGGAGAGTTATCAATAATGTACCTAAACTGGTTTTCAACTGTACTGGTGTCTAAAGCTTTGTTATTTTGAGCAAAACTGTATAACGTGGTTGCCAAAAATACGATTAATATTACTGTAATTCTTTTCATAAGGTTTTTAAAATTCTAATTGTTTTTCTTTAGTTTGAGTATAGTATTTTTCTAATTCGTTTAAAAAATATTGTTTTTTGGCATTGTCTAATAAAGAATATTGAAAAGAGTTTTTAGCTAATTGATAAATATCTTCTTTGGTCAACTGTAGTGCTTTTTGAATCTCAATATAGTTTTTATTTATATTTCCACCAAAATAAGCAGGATCATCAGAATTTATAGTCACTTTAAGACCTAATTCCATCATTTTTTTTAATGGATGATTTTTTAAGTCATCTACAACGTTTAAAGCAATATTTGATAACGGACAAACTGTTAATGCTAAATCTCGATTTATAATTTCTTTTATTAAATTTTTATCCTGCAAGGCATTATTTCCGTGATCAATTCGCTTAATTCCTAATACGTCAATTGCTTCCCAAACGTATTCCGAGGAACCTTCTTCACCAGCGTGCGCCATTGGTATATATCCTTCTTCGACACAAGCTGCATACACATTTTTAAATTTTGAAGGAGGATTTCCTATCTCTGATGAATCCAAACCAACAGCTGTAATTTTTGCCTTATAGGGTAAAGAATCATTTAACGTTTTAAACGCTTCTTCTTCACTTAAATGACGTAAAAAACTCATTATTAAAATGGTGGAAATATTCAGTTTTTCTTGAGCATCTTTACAAGCTTTTGAAATTCCTGTAATTACTGTCTCAAATGAAACGCCACGATTCGTATGTGTTTGTGGATCGAACATTATTTCGGCATGTCTCACATTTTGAATAGCACAATTTTGCAAATAATGATATGTTAACTCGTAAAAATCTTGTTGGGTTACTAATACATGAGCGCTCTGATAATAAATATCTAAAAAATCTTGTAGGCAATTAAATTGATAGGCTTTTTCAACTTCTTCGACAGATTTATAAGGAATATTAATATTATTTCTTCGAGCAATTTTAAACATCAGAGAAGGTTCTAAAGAGCCTTCAATGTGTAAATGTAATTCTGCTTTTGGTAAATTTTCAATAAATGCTTGCATAGGGCAAAATTAATCATTTTAATAGTTTTAGTAACATTAGTTTAAAAAATATCCTATAATTTTTTAAAATATGTAAAAATGAAGAAATAAAATATGAATTACATTTGTTATCTTAAATTTAATCATTTCTTTTTTAAGAAATATTTTCGATTTAAGATGGCTGAGTTATACTAATTTAAAGTAAATTTGCAGCAAAATAAAAAAATAAATTATGGCAAGTATTAAAAATTTAAAAAAGGATATTAATTACGTTTTAGGTGATATTATTGAAGAGTGTTATACATGGGAATTAATGAATTCGAAAGCTGATAGTAGTAGCACTGAGGCTATTGTTAATGAAGCTATTGAATCTTTTGATAAGTTGGTTGAAAAAGTAAATGTAAAAAAGGTAGCAGATAAAAGAGCTCATTTTAATGCAATAAACAAAGAACTTGAAGAAACAGCAAGTAATTTGATAAAAAAAATTAATAAATTATAAATAAAGGAAACATCAGTTTTTATTTTTTTTTATTTAATTTTATTTGTATTTTAGTACAATAAAATCCCTAGTAGTACGTTCTAATAGTAACCAACTAAAAACCTCATCATTTATGGCAAGAGCAATGTTTGAGTATACCAAAACAATACTCGAAAAAGTTAGCTTTAATAAAGAATTGTTTAAAAAAGAATTGGAAAAAGCAGTTAACAGGTTATTACCTTATGAATTAAAAGAATTGTATTTATGGTTAAAAGAGTTTACGTTTAATAAACCAGATTTATATCCGTGTTTAGCCATTGTAAATATTGAAAAAAGGAGCTTTTAAGCTCCTTTTTTCTTTTGTAAAGGACTTATAATTTTTACATCATTAAATGCAATTACACCCCTAATAACACTATCAATAACGTTTTTCAAAGTATCTATAAGTTGAATTTTTAATTGTGATTTGTGATAAATAATGCTTACTTCTCTTGCAGGAACTGGGGCATCAAAATCTCTTAAATAAATTTTATCGTTTTCATTTAAATCTAAAGTTTGGAGATAGGGTAGGAGCGTCATTCCTAAACCTTCTTTAGATAGTTTAATTAAGGTATTAAAACTGCCGCTGTGCAGTTTAAAATGTTGATTTTTTGAACCCAAAGCACTACATAAATTAATAATATTTTCTTTAAAGCAATGGCCATCTTCCAATAACAATATGTCGGAAATATTTAATTGATCTATTTCTATAGTTTTATTTTTAAATAATCTATGTTCCGGAGGTATAAATGCAATAAATGGCTCATAATATAGGGGTTTTTCCTTAATAGCTTCATTCTCTAAAGGTGTTGCAGCAATGGCTACATCTATATGCCCGTCCGTTAATTTTTTAACAATTTCTTCAGTTGTTAATTCTTCAATTTTTAAATTTACTTTTGGGTATCTTTTTATAAATATTTTTAAAAATAATGGGAGTAAAGTTGGCATTACAGTGGGAATAATTCCTAATTTAAAATCGCCACCAATAAAGCCTTTTTGCTGATCTACAATATTGCTTAATCTATTACTCTCATCCACAATAATTTTGGCCTGTTCAATAATTTTTTGCCCAATTTCTGTCAGTTGAATTGGTTTTTTTGCCCGGTTAAATATTAGAGTATCTAATTCATCTTCCAATTTTTGAATTTGCATACTCAATGTGGGTTGTGTAACAAAGCAATGCTCAGCTGCCACCGTAAAATTTTGATGTTCTGCAACTGCCAATACATATTTTAATTGTGTGATTGTCATAAGTATAAATTTACCTGATAAAGATATTAAAACTATCAATAATAATTATATTAAAACTATTTTTATTTTTAAGAAATTTGATTAAATAAAATTTTAAAAAATGAATACAACAATTATTGGACTCGGGAAGTCTGCTACAGAAAATCGTATAATTAATTTGAATAAATTATTGGCTAATTTTCAAGTTTATTATCAAAATTTAAGAGGTTTGCATTGGAATATTAAAGGAAAATCTTTTTTTGAATTGCATGTTAAATTTGAAGAGTTTTACATAGATTCTCAAGATAAAATTGATTTTATTGCTGAAAGAATATTGACTTTAGGAGGTGTTCCCCTTCATACTTTTGAAGATTATAATAAGTTGTCAAAAGTTAAGGTTGGTAAAGAAATATCTAATGATGTGGAATCAGTAAAATTAGTGATTGACTCTTTAGCTATAATTCTTCAAATAGAACGTGCAATTCTTAAAGAAGCATCAGATGAGAATGATGAAGGAACTAATTCTATGATGAGCGATTTTATAGCTGAGCAAGAAAAAACACTTTGGATGTTAAACGCTTGGTTAGGATAAATAATCACTCTCTTAGTCATAAAATGGATAATAAAATTAAGATTGTTTAAATCTATAATTTATTATCCATTTTAAATTTTATTAATAATTATTCCAGAATTTTCTTTTAGCATTTAGTTCCTCTTCTTCTTTTATATAAACATCAATTGGAATAACCTTTAAGAAAGATGGATGTTGTTCTATTTCAATTTCTATCCTATTAACAATTTCTTCAATAGTATCATTTTCGTAATCAATATCCATTGGTTTTTTAATTACCATAGATTGCAGTACATCTCTTTTTTTAATAAGTAACCCTTTTTTATCGAACGAGCGTCTAAAACCATCAATAACAATAGGTACCACAATTGGTTTATAAGTTTTTATTATATGTGCAGTTCCCCGTCTAATTGGTTTAAATGGCTTAGTGGTACCTTGTGGGAAAGTAATTACCCAACCATCATTTAAAGCTAGTCCAATATTTGAAATGTCTGATTGTTTTACTTGTCGGTTTACATCTTGGCCTGCTGCTCTCCAAGTTCTGTCGATAGAAACAGATCCAGCATATGCAAAAATCTTAGGTAAAAATCCAGATTTCATAGTTTCAGCGGCGGCGACAAAATAAATATTCAATTTAGGGTTCCAAATATATCCTATGTTTTTTATGCTGTCTGCCCTACCTTTTAATGAAGCATTAAAAACATGAAACATAGCGGCAACATCTGCAAAATAAGTCTGATGATTGGAGACAAAAAGAACACCTTTTTCGGGTAATTCTCTTAATATTTCTGACCCATCTATTTGGAGATTATTGAATCTTCTGTACCTTCCGTGCGATACAATTCCAAAAAATCGAATGAGCCACTTTTTTAAAAATAATATATGTCCGAATGGATTTCTTTTAAAAATTGGCATTTAAGTTGGTTGGTTTTGAATAATGCAAATTTAATAAAAAATTATTTACATTAATTTAATAAGCTCTTTAATTTCGGAAAGCATCATTGCTGTTGCTCCCCAAACAACATAATTATTTAACATGAAACAGGGAACTTCTATGTTTTGGGCATATGAAGTAGAAAGAGTAGTATATTTTACATTTGTTTCATCTAGTAAATCACTTAATTTAACTTCAATTAGTTCTTCGACCTCGTAATTTTTAATAAAATTAGGTCTGCGATTTGTAATTCCCAAAAAAGGACTGACTAAAAAATTACTTGGCGGAATAAAAACGACAGTCATTTGCTTAAATATATGTATATCAGAAATTTGAACTCCAGTTTCTTCATACGTTTCACGAAGAGCAGTGGCTTCCAAATTTAAATCTCGTAAATCTTTTTTCCCTCCAGGAAAACTAATTTGGTCTGAATGAGTTCCATTATAACTTGCCCTTAAAGTGAGTAAAAAACATGTTTCACCTAGTTCATTTGGATAAAAAAGTACCAAAACAGCTGCTTTTTTAGAATTTTTAGATGTCATTTTTTCTTTTAATTCCATCATCCTAATTTTTGGAACCATCTTAAATTGTGCATTTTCACCTAATAATGGTGTTGCAATTAATTTTGATAAATATTTTTTAAATGAACTAAAAATCACTTTTTCTTTATATAAAAAGTTGGAATGGATAAATGAAATTTTACGGCTACTAACCTAATTGTTATAACTATTAAAGAGGTTGAAATATATAAAACAGATTCGTTAAAATTAAAAAAGTGTAAAATTAAAAAAGCTAATGAACCAAATACACTTGCCATTGCATAAATTTCTTTCCTAAAAATAACAGGTACTTCATTACATAAAAGGTCTCTAATAACTCCACCAAAAGAGGCGGTCATAGTTGCAATAGAGACAATTATAATAGGATGAAAATTTGCTTTTAATCCAATCTCTGTTCCCATAATTGTATATAATCCAAGCCCAATTGTATCGAATAAAAAAAGTGATTTGCTTAGATATTTTAAAAATTTTCTAAAAAATATTGCAAAAACATAAGATCCTGTTATAAAGAATATTACAGAGGTATTTTTCATCCAAAATACAGGTTGAGCACCTATTAAGACATCTCTTAACGTACCTCCTCCAACAGAAGTGGCAAAGGCAATAATATAAACTCCAAATGGATCAAATTTTTTCCGCATTGCCACAAGAGAACCCGAAATGGCAAATGAAATTATACCTAAAATATCTAATAAATTAAATAATGTCACGTTATTTTTTTTGAGAAATAATTTCTTTTATTGAATATTTCATTATTTAATTTGGTATTTAGCAGCAAGCGCGGCTCCAATTATACCTGCCTCATTTTCTGCTTCGGCAGGTACAATTTTTGTGTCTATATTTATTCTGGCTTCGATTTTGTCAAATTTTTTACTAGCTCCTCCTCCTATAATTATTAAATCAGGAGACAATAATAAATTAATGTGTTTGAAATACTTATGTAATCTTTTTCCCCACTGTTTGCTATTCAATTCATCTCTTTCTCTTGCTGAATCTGAGGCATATTTTTCAAAAATATCACCATTTTTGTGCAATACATGCCCAAATTCTGTGTTTGGCAATAATTTACCATCTAAAAACAAACCTGAGCCAATTCCTGTACCTAAGGTTATCATAATTACCACACCTTTTACATCTTTTCCAGCCCCAAAATTAATTTCGGCAAGGCCAGCAGCATCAGCATCATTTACAATAAAATATTGGTTTCTTGTTTTTTCTTCAAAAAGTTTGTCAACCTGAACTCCTTTCCAATCTTTATGCAAATTTCCGCCAGTTAAACATTTTCCATGCTGCAATGGTGTAGGAAAACCACAACCAATTGGTCCATTCCAATTAAAATGCTGGACCATTTTTTCAATAATTTCTGAAAGTGCTTCTGGATTAGCAGGAGATGGAGTTTTAAATCGTTTTCTTTTTGTAATTAAAACACCTGTTTCAGTGTTTACAATAGCCCCTTTTATCCCTGTTCCTCCTACATCAATACCTAAAATATCCATAGTTTTTATAATTGATTAATGATTTGTAATGTAATCAAAAAACGGCAAAAAGAAAACATGTATTTACATTCGTTCCTCAATCCATTTTTTGAAAGCAAAAAAGTTTTGTGGTGAAACACCATGTCCAACAGGATATTCAGAATAACAATTATTAATATTATAGTTATTTAATATTTGTGGTGCCTTTTTAGCCCATTCTACTGGGATAACTTGGTCAACACTTCCATGAGATATGAAAAAATCCAATTTACTATGTGAATTGTCACTCATTTGATGTGGTAGTAAATCGACATTTATATAACCGCTTAATGCAATAACTTTTTGTACTTTTTTCGGATAATTTAAGGCAACGGCATAACTTAATATAGTACCCTGGCTAAAACCTAAAAGGAATGTTTTTTCAGGAAGAATGTGATATTTATCTTGAATTTCATCAATAAAATTTGCAATATTTTCCATTGCTTCACGAACCTCTTTAGGATCAGAAAATTTACTCTGGGCATTGTTAAAATGAATGTTGTACCAGGCATACCCTCCATATCCCATATCTATTGGCGCTTCAGCGCTAATAACTAATAAATTATCGGGTAATTCACTAGCAAAGGAAAAAAGATCTTCTTTGTTACTTCCGTATCCGTGTAATAAAATGAGTAAAGAGGTTTTAGAGTCAATTATTATTGGCTTTTTCTTAATATAGTTTAGAGTTTGTTTTTTCATAAAGAAATAAAAATCGCACATTAAGTGCGACTTCAAAAATATCATTTATAATTAAGCTAGGCAATGCTTTTGAACCATTCTTGAAAAATATCTGCAAAATATGGAATTTTTTTCTCCTCCCCTTTAATTGCACCCATAAAACCAATCATCCAAAAAACAAATAGAACTAGGCTAATAATTGCAGCCACCCAAAATCCTATATATTTAACTATAAAAAGTGCATTTATAAATGAAAAAAGAGATAATCCTATCATTTGTCTTATATGAAAAGAAGCAAAAGAGTTTCTCTTTTCGCCGTTCATAATAAATGCAATGATAGTTCCAATCCAAGTTAAATAACTAATCAGTGCAATTGTTTTTCCATTTTCTATGGTAGAATTATCCATTTAAACTAAATTTTTTTAAGATAAAATTAATTGATTATTTGCAAAAATTCCATAGACTTTTCCATTCATTTCCTTCCCCAAGAATATCGAATTTTTTGAAGTTGAAAGTATATTGTTCACTTCAAATTTATAAGAATATTCAGGGTTGAAAAGGGTAATATCGGTTTTTTCTCCTTCTCTAATACTTGAATTTTTTACTTGAAATATTTTGCAAGGATTTTCAGTTAAACAATTTATAAGTACTTCTAATTCTAAAACCGGATTTAAAGCTCCAAATAAACTTTCCAAACCGATTGTGCCGTATTTGGCATTGTCAAATTCTACTTTTTTATGCTCAACATCAATTGGGTTATGATCGCTTGTAATTACATCAATAACACCTTCTTGCACCCCTTTTAATAGTGCTTTTATATCCCTTTTCGTGCGTAATGGAGGCATTACCTTTGTGTTTGAATCAAAATGAACCAATTCATCATCTGTTAAAACCAAATGATGCCCTGCAACACTACAAGTTACGTCTAAGTTTTTCTTTTTAGCTTCTTTTATTAATTTTACTGAATTTGCAGTTGAAATAGTTGGTATGTGTAATTTACCTCCTGTATATTCTAGTATAAATAAATCCCTTGCTATTTGTAATTCTTCAGCTAAGGCTGGAATTCCTTTTAAACCAAGTTTTGTACTATTTATTTCTTCATTTACAACACCGTGTCCAGCAATTGCTTGGTCTTGTGGGAAACTTAATACCAACCCATTAAAATTTTGAACGTATTGTAAGGCAATTTTTAATAAATTACTATTTGTTAGAGGCTTGTTGTAATCTCCAAAGGCAATTGCACCAGAATTTTGCATGTCGTATAATTCTGCTAAATCTTTTCCTTCAGAGCCTTTTGTTAAACTACCAATTGGAAATAGTTTGGTAGCGGAATTATTACATTTATTAACAATAAATTCGATGTCGGCATTGGTATCTAAAACAGGGTTTGTGTTTGAATTAACTGCAACTTTGGTAAAACCACTTTTAGAGGCGGTTAAGAGTCCATTTTTTATAGTTTCTCTTTCTTCAAACCCTGGTTCTCCAAAACTTACACTTGTATCGAACCAACCCTTTGAAATATGTAAATTTTTTAATTTTAGTTCTTCAATACCTTCCTCATTTTTAATAACTGATGCTATTTTTGTAATTATCCCATTTTCAATTAAAATATCCTTTTTTTGCAAGTGGTAAGGACTTGTACTATCTACAATGATAGCCGATTTTAGAAGTAGATTCATTTATTTAAAATATTTTAAAATAAGTATTTCAATGAGCAAAAATAAGGCAGAAAATGCTAAAAACCATTTAAAAAGCCAATTGATTTCTTTTTGCTCCTTTAAAGTGGAAAAAGTTTCATTAATAGAGGTACTTATTTTCACATTTTTTTTATTAGAAAATAAAGAATCCATATTGGTATAAACTAAATCACTTTCGTTTCTATTATAATTAAATGCAATTGTTTTTATCGCTTTCTTATCTTTTTTCATTTCATAAAAACCTTGTTCCAAATCTTGATGAGATACCTTTAATAAAACTTTTTGATGCAAAATTTGTTGCAAAGGAATAAATTCTGAAATCGAATTAGCAACAGTTAAAACTTCGTCTTTATTGAGTTGAATTGAAATTTCGATATTATTTTCTTGTGCAATAGTGTGGTATAAGTTATTAGTTTTTAAACTGTTTTTTGCGAAATTATAAAATACTGGAACTACTAGCGGAGAGTGAGTGAAATCCGAATTTAAATCGTTTAAGGGAGATGCAATCCAATATAATGTTCCTTTATCAATATTTTTAGAGCCAATAAAAATCGCATTTGAATCAAATTTTAAAATAGGAGATAGGTTCGATTGACTTATTAAATAGTGAATTTTTGTTGTTGGAAATTGAAAATTTTGAATTTCCTTTTCAAACACGCCATTAAAAATGGGATGATTGAAATTGATAGTATTTATTTTTCGACCAACCTCATTTCTGGTTAAATTACCTATTTTTAAAATGGAAAGTAATTGAGAATAAGAAGTAATATTTATATGTGTTGAGGGAATAAGAACAACTGTACCGCCATTTTTAATATATTCAATTATGGAGGTAGTTATAGAATTAGGCATGTTGTCAATTTCATTTAAAATAACAACATGTTGTTCCAAAATAGTGGAGTAGTTAGATTTTTCGATAGATGAATAAGAATAATTAAACTCATCATTTTTAAACATTTTTTGTAAAAAAAGGCTGTTTTCACCAAGCGTTAAGACTTTAATTTTTTCTGGTTTTGAAATGGTGAAAAATAAAGAATTGTCAAAATTTAATCCTTCATCATCAATGGATAATTTGCCTTTAAAATTAGTTGATGTAGGGAAGTTAAATGTAACGTTTTCAACATCTGAATTGGAGAATATTGCAGAACCTTTTCCAATTAATAAATTGTTATTATGAAAAGTTACTGCAACTTTTTTATTTAATTTTTGATTGCTTTTTAGTACAACTTTTAACGTGATTTCAGAGCCATTTTCAGAAACAATAAATGCGCTATCAATTCCGATATTAAAGGGTTGAGTAGGAGCTAAATTTATGAAGGAATAAGAAGTGTTTACATTTGTAAAATGTTGTTTTTCATCAAACTTATTTTTCTGAAAATCAGATATTAATATAATTTTATTTGAAGTGTTAATTGTATCAGTAATTATACTTTTAATTTTTAATAATAATGTACTTATAGGTAGCTCATTAGGACTGTATTTAATACTTGATAGTTCATTTTTTAATACTGGAAAATCAATGTTTTCAAATGTTTCATTATTGGTAATAAATGTTATTTTTGAATTGGTATTTTTAAAAGTTTCAATCAAATCTTGGGCGGCTGATTTTAATAATTCACCCTTTTTACCTTTTGCTTGCATGCTAAAAGAGTTATCTAAATAGACAATTATATTTTGATCTAAAATTTTCGTTACATTCGAATAATATGGTTGGGCAAAAGCAACAATCAAAAATAATAAAGTTGCTATTCGAGACATTAAAATAAGCCACTTTTTTAATTTGGCACTCTTCCTATTTTGTTGTTGTATTTGTCGAAGTATTTTAACATTGGTAAAAGGTACTTTGGTAAATTGTTGTAATTGAAATAAATGTACTAGTATCGGAATGATAAGTAAAAAAAGTGCATATAAAATTTCAGGATGCTTAAAATGCATTTCGTTTAAGGTTTTTCAAAGATAAAAATATGAATTTGTTTGTTAACGTTTTAATTCAAAATATTTTTTTAAAATTCCTAGAGCATAATTACTTGCAATTGTATTCGCAAATTTTGGAAAATCAATTGTAGCATTCTCATTGGCATTATCAGAAATAATACGAATAATTGAAAATGGTATTTGGTACTCATAACAAACTTGTGCAACTGCCGCGCCTTCCATTTCTACACAAAACGCTGTTGGTAGCATTTGATTTAATTGCTTAATTTTTGACAAACTAGAAATAAATTGATCTCCACTTGCAATATCTTCATACACTACTTTTGGTTTGGTAATGTTAAATTCAAGAGAATTATTAATACTTATATAACTTAAATAATCGGATAGAAAAAGTTTGGAGGCTTCTATCAAATCTGTTGCATCTTGGGTTGCAATTCCTTTCTTTTTTAAAATTGGTATTTCAAATTGCTCAAAAAGAGGACTTGCATCCATATCGTGTTGAAATAAATTTTTACCAATAACAACGTCTCCAATGTTTAATTTGTTTTTAATTGCTCCTGCAACTCCAGTAAAAATAAGCTCTTTTAAAGGATAATCGTTTATAAGTTGGGTGGTAGTTGCAGCCGAAGCAACTTTACCCCATCTAGAGAAAGCAATTACCACTGACTGATCAAATAAAGTACCTTGATAATAAGTTCTCATCCCTTTTTTAACTGTCGCAACATTTTTCAGAACATTTAATAATGCCTGAATCTCTTCTTGCATTGCACTTATAATTCCGGTCATAAGAACGCTAATTAATTGATTATTTTTCCATCAAGCATTTCCAATTTTCGATCTGCCATAGCAGCCAATTCTTGGTTATGGGTAACAATTACAAAGGTTTGGTTGAATTTATCTCTTAATGTAAAAAAAAGTTCGTGCAAATTTTTAGCCGATGTTGTATCTAAATTTCCACTTGGTTCATCAGCAAAAATAACATCAGGATTATTGATTAATGCTCTTGCCACTGCAACGCGTTGTTGTTCACCTCCAGACAGTTCGTTAGGTCTATGGTTTAATCGGTGACCAAGCCCAAGAAATACTAACAATTCTTTTGCTTTTAATTCTGCTTCTTTTTTAGTTTTATTCGCTATAAAAGCTGGAATACAAACATTTTCAAGGGCAGTAAATTCGGGTAATAACTGATGAAATTGAAAGATAAATCCAATGTGTTTATTTCTAAAATTGGATAATTCTTTGTCTTTTAATTCAATAATATTCTGATTGTTTATGAGAACCGAAGTTTCCTTATTTGTAGAAGCTGCATCTAATGTTCCTAAAATATGTAAAAGCGTTGTTTTACCGGCTCCTGATGGTCCAACAATTGCTACTATCTCTCCTTTTTTTATGGTTAACCCAACACCTTTTAAAACTTCTAAGTCTCCGTAAAATTTGTGAATATTTTTTGCTACAATCATTGTTTTTAATAATAGTTAGATTTCGGCTAAATTAAATGAATTATATCCAAGTTTTTAATTTGTTGTAATCTAAATAATAAATAAATTTAAGCGAAAAAATAGTTGTTTCAGGTTCTTTAAATAAGTTATGTAAGTTATCATTAAAATTTAAATTCGATTGAGTATCTTCATTAAATATGGAACTTCTGTATAAAGCAACTAATTGACTTCCAGGGGCAAATTCCCAAGAATAACTTAAATCTAAATTCCAAATATTGTAATTTATATCGTGGTTACTAGTGTAAGAACTGTTATCTAACGTTCCTTTTGAATTCAATTCATAAAAATCAGATTCATATATTACAGGTGACCAAAAATGCCTAAAAGCCAAGTTTAAAGATGATTTTGTATTAAAATTGAGTTTACCAGAAATAGAATTTGAAACTGTTTTTGCATCTCTTATTCCAAAAATAATACTTCCATTATCTAAATTGTTAACATATCCATTTTCATTCCATACTTTTGAATATAATAAAGAATGAACAATTTGAAATTTGTCTGAAAATCGATATCTAGGAGAAATTTTAAGTTCTATAAATCTATTTTGAGAATGATAACGGATTGCTACAACTGGTCGAATATCAATAGCAAATTTTTTCCTATAATCTGTTGAAAGAAATGAAAATAAAGCTAAATAACCTGTTTGCTTAAAAAATCTATCTTCAACTCTTGGTTCGTAATAATCATATCTATTTCCAATAAAAGTTTCAAAACCACCTCCAAATGCCAATCTACTTTTTTTTACAAAAAAGGATTCTAATTCAATTCTATGTTCTGTAAAGTTGTTTGGTTCATTTTGATATTTCCTAGATGTTGATAATTTAATTTTATAGTCATTAAAGTGTTCTATAGGTTCAAAAATTCTATATGAAACTTCGGCAGAATAATTGGCATAATTATTCTGATTTTGAAATCCTAAATCGTTTACTTCATAGGTATCATTACTTCTCGAATGATTAAGCTCGTACTGAAAGTTCCCATGTACTTTTGCAAACTCAAAAAATGTAGCATATCCTGTTTTTGTAGTACTGTTTTCATTTACATTACTTAGTTTAAAATTTCCTTTAACATTGTATTTCGATTTTTTATCTAAAACATCAAACACTAAAGCACTAACATTTGCATCTCTAAAATTACCACTTCTTAAAACATTTGTATTAACCAAACTAACAGAGGAGTTTTTGTTAAACTGTTGATCTAAAACAAGCACATTGTAATTTGCTAATGGCTCGGTAACCATTTTTCTGATTTCGTTGGTAGCAGTATTTAATATGCGTGCCTCTGTTTTTTCAGTAATAGCATTAAAAACACCTATTCCTAATCCACTATCTGTTCTGCCAGATAATTTTAAGGCATTTAACATATTTACTTTAAAAGGATTGTCTATAATTTCTTCATTTATACTTAAACTTTCTTCTGCGGTATCATATCCAACAGGTGCATTTCCTATTCTACGTGAATAAAACAGATTTCCCTTACTAAATAGTTCGGTCCCTTCTGTAAAGAAAGATCTTTTTTCCTGGTAACGTTGTTCAAAAGGACCTAGATTTAATACTTGTTCGTCGAAAGCAGTTTGTCCAAAGTCAGGAATTAGGGTAGCATCTAAGGTGAAACTTTCATTAATTCCATATTTTAAATCCATTCCAAAATTATAATCGAATTGAGAATCTCCATCATAACTTGATTGTAATACGGATGCGTATGGAGAAAAACTTAAACGAGTTGGTGGTTCAATATTTGTTATTCCAGTTAATTTTCCAGAATATTGAGTTGGAGCTCCTATTTTTTTATCGATATAATTCCACGAATATTGTTCATTTAAATAATTAATTTTTCTATGAAAATTTATTCCCCAAGTTTGAATTTCAGAATTGCTAAAACGAAGTGCCGAATAGGGAATTTTTATTTCAACAATCCAACTTTTTTCATTTACACTTACTTGACTATCCCAAACAGCATTCCAAGAAAAATCATCTCTTTCTCCACTTACTTTAGCGTCACCCTGTGCACCAGTACTCATAACAATAAATTCGGTATCGTTTTGTCCATCATTATTTGGGTTAATGCTAATTAGAAAAAAATCAACATTTCCAAACTGATCTCTACCTCCAAATTGCATTGGAATTTTGGAAACCTCATCATCAAACATAATAGCACCAAAAAAGATAGCCTCATCATTGTAAGCAACTTTTACAATTGTTTTTTTAGTTGGTCTTTCGGGAGTACCATCACCCGGTTTAAACATTACAAAATCTTGCGCATTTTCAGTATTTTGCCAAAAAGATTCATTCAAATTACCATCAATAGTTGGTGTTTCACTGATTCTTAATGCTTGAAAAGATTTTGATTTTGTTTGGGCATTTAAAAGGAGAATATTACCAATAAAAAGGAGGAGAAAAATATTTTTCATTTAGAGTTTTTGTCTTGTATACTACGAAGTAGCTAAAATATTTAACTTATAGACGAATCATTCTTAATTATTTGTTAATAATGCCAGAATTATTTTAAGGAAAGCTTATAAATGTGCAAAAAATAATGTTTAACCTAATTATGAAATTATGTTTCAATAAGAAAAGGTTAAAAAAATTAAGTGCTGATTTCATTAAAATCAAAAACCAGAAGTACTATTATATTAAAATAATTTATTATTTATGATTTAAAATAGGTTAGCGTATAGTTTAAAAATCATAATAAAAAAATAAATATATGATAATATAAAAATGTACAAAACACCCACAATCATAGGTGTAAAAAAAATGAAATTAAAATTTAGATTTTTCATTTTATTTTATTTTTCTACTATAAAATTACCATCAAAAACGAATTTTAAATTAAATTATGTGCAATTTTATTACATACAGTTGATAGGTTTATTGAGTATGTTTTAATGGAATATTACATTATAGAGAATTTTTTTTAGTTCTACTTTTATAATGCAATATTCAGTTTCTTTTTTTTATATAATTAATGGTAAATTAATTAACTTAGGAGATAGGTTAAACACTTGATTTATAGATTAAAGGTCGTTAAAATCAGTTATTTTGCGGGCTTATTTATTAATTATGATGTATCTTTATAGTTGTTAACGAATATTTTATTGAATGCTAGATTTTTTACAAAAGAAAACTCATTTTGATTATAATTCTTTAAATGCGGAAGAATGCTTAAATATGCTTACTGAAGACGAAAAAGCAACGTTGGTAAATCATAAAAGTGATGTTGAATTTAAAATAGGAGAAACCATTGTTAAAAGAGGCGTTTTAGTAAGTAATATACTATATATGACTGAAGGGTTGGTCAAATTAGAATTTGTTAATGATAATAAATGGTCAACACTTGCAATAGTTCAGCCTCATAGTTTTATTGGGTTAATATGTTGTTTTGCATATAAGAATTTTGATTTTACAGCAACAGCATTAGAAAAAACCAAAGTAGGTTTTATAGATAAGGATGTATTTGAAAAATTTATAAAAAGCAATGGGGAATTTTCATTGGCATTAATTAAGCATATGTCGAATGTAGCAAATGGATTATTTCATAGGATAACAAGGTTATCCCAAAAAAATATTGAGGGTGCTTTATCAATATTATTATTGGAATTTTCAATCATTTATAAATCAACAATTTTTGTACTACCAGTAGGAAGAAAAGAATTAGGAGCGCTGTTAGGATATTCAAAGGAGAGTGTAATTAACACATTGTCAAATTTTAACAGGGAAGGCATACTAAATGTTTTAGATAGAAAAATTGAAATATTAGATATTGAAAAATTAGAACAAATTAGTAAATTAGGCTAATAAATTTATTATTTCAAGATAATTAACTCAGTTTAATTTTATCTAATTGAATAATATATTATTGATAAACAGAAGCGTAGAATTAGCTACTTATTTTGAAAACTTTTAATTATTCCAGATAATTTTTAAGTTTTGATTTCTTACATTTGTCCATATTTTTTAAAAACCATTATTTCTAATGAATTTACACGAATATCAAGGAAAAGAATTATTAAATAGTTTTGGAGTTCGCATACAACGGGGTATTGTTGTAGATAACCCGAAAAAAGCCGTTGATGCAGCCAAACAACTTACTGTGGAAACCGGTACAGGATGGTGGGTTATAAAAGCCCAAATTCACGCTGGTGGAAGAGGAAAAGGTGGTGGTGTAAAATTAGCTAAAAATTTAGCTGAAGTTGAAACCATTTCTGAAAATATTATTGGAATGATGCTTATAACACCACAAACACCTCCTCAGGGTAAAAAGGTTCATCAAGTTTTAATTGCAGAAGATGTTTATTATCCTGGTGAAAATAGTCCAGAAGAATATTATATGTCTGTATTATTAAATAGAGCTACTGGGAAAAATATGATTATGTATTCTACTGAAGGTGGAATGGATATTGAAACTGTTGCCGAAGAAACTCCACATCTAATTTTCACAGAAGAAATTGATCCATTAATTGGTTTACAACCATTTCAGGCACGTAAAATTGCTTTTAATTTGGGACTATCAGGAAATGCATTAAAAGAGATGATAAAATTTGTATCGTCTTTATACACCGCATTTGTTCAATCGGATGCTTCTTTATTTGAAATTAACCCAGTTTTAAAAACTTCAGACGATAAAATTTTAGCAGTAGATTCTAAAGTTGTTTTAGATGACAATGCGTTATATCGTCATAAAGATCTTGCGGTTTTACGTGATTATAGAGAGGAAAATGAAATTGAAGTTGAAGCCAATGCTGCAGGATTAAATTATGTTGATTTAGATGGGAATGTGGGCTGTATGGTAAATGGAGCAGGACTTGCAATGAGTACCATGGATTTAATTAAACAATCGGGTGGTGAACCAGCTAACTTTTTAGATGTTGGTGGAACCGCAGATGCAAAACGTGTTGAAACTGCTTTTAGAATTATTTTAAAAGACAGTAATGTAAAAGCAATTCTTGTAAATATTTTTGGTGGAATTGTGAGATGTGATAGAGTGGCTCAAGGAATAATTGATGCGTATAGAAATATGGGCGATGCTATTAAAATTCCAATTATTGTACGTTTACAAGGTACCAATGCAATTGAGGCAAAACAGCTGATAGATGAAAGTGGATTAGATGTAATTTCTGCTACTGAATTTCAAGAAGCTGCGGATAAAGTGCAACAAGTACTTTCTAAAATATAATCAGTTAAAGTTTTAATAAAAAAAAACACCTCATTTGAGGTGTTTTTTTTTGATTAAATATAAAATTTAAATATCTTCAAATTTTATATCTGTAAAGCTTTCAGTACCTGAATTTTCTTCTAATTCAGACGATTTTTTGAAATCTTTTTGATGACGTTCAGAAATCACTTCATCTCCCTTTTCATTTAAGATATAGTCAGTTGCTGATTGCAACATCTCATTAAATTCAACGAAGTCTTCTTTGTATAAATAAATTTTGTGTTTTTTGTAATGGAAAGATCCATCGTCATGTGTAAATTTTTTACTCTCCGTAATTGTTAAATAGTAATCTTCTGCTTTTGTTGCTCTTACATCAAAAAAGTAGGTTCTTCTTCCTGCTCTAAGAACCTGAGAAAATATCTCTTCTTGTTCTAAATGGTCATTTTCCATATGTACTCTTTATTTTTTTAATTAATCCTAAATTAGATATACACAAATCTAAAAAAATAATTGACTTAAAACATAATTTTTAAATATCTTTTTCTAAAAGTTGTTGTTCAAAAAGCTCCTTATAATACCCATTTATATTAACCAACTCATTGTGTGTGCCTTGCTGAATTATTTGACCATTTTGTAATACGATAATGGTATCAGCATTTTTTACTGAAGATACTCTGTGACTAACAATAAGTGTAGTTTTATTTTTACTTACTTCAGCAAGGTTATTTAATATAATTTCTTCAGTTTCGGTATCAACGGCTGAAAGACAATCATCAAAAATTAATATTTTAGGTAGTTTTATAATAGCTCGAGCAATAGATACTCGTTGCTTTTGACCTCCTGATAATGTAATACCTCGTTCACCAACAAAAGTGTCGTATCCTTTGTTAAATTCGATGATATTATGGTGAATGTATGCTTTTTTAGCTGCGGTTTCAATCTCTTCATCTGTAGCATTTTCTGCTCCAAATTTAATATTATTTTTTATGGTATCTGAGAATAAAAAGGCTTCTTGAGGAACAAATCCAATACTCTGACGCAAGTTATCTAGGTTTATTTGTGTTATATTTTTCGAATCAATTAATATTTCACCATCACTTATATCATATAATCGAGCAATTAAACTAACAATAGTAGATTTTCCAGAACCAGTATTTCCTAAAATTGCAAAAGTTTTTCCTTGCTCAATATTAAAACTAACATTTTTTAAGGCTGTTATATTAGTGTCTTCATAAATGAATGAAACATTTTTAAAAGTTATGTTTCCTATAATTTGGGTTGGTTCTGCTATATTATTTTTAATTTCTGGTTCTTGTTTCAAAAATTCATTAATTCTTTTTTGAGAGGCTTCCGCCTGTTGTACCATTGAAGTAACCCAACCCACAACAGCAACTGGCCATGTTAGCATATTTACATACATAATAAATTCTGCTATAACCCCTAATTTTATAGTTCCATCAATATAACGCAAACCACCAATGTAAATAACTAAAATATTGCTAATTCCTATTAACAAAATCATAATGGGATAAAAAAGGGCTTGTGCTTTATATAAATTTATGTTTTTTTCTTTTGCGCTTGTTGCCAGAACTTCAAACTCGGCCATTGTTCTTTCTTCAATTCCGTATGATTTTAATATACTGATACCTGAAAAAGTTTCTTGAGAACTTGCAGTTAGTTTAGATAAAAATTCCTGAACAACAGTACTTCTTTTATGAATAACTCGGCTCAAAACGTAAATTAAAATAGAAAGTATGGGAAGAGGAAGTAAGGTGTAAGTAGTTAAAACAGGATCAATATTGTACATTTTAATAATTGCCACAATAAACAAAACCAACATATTTATAGAATACATAATGGCAGGACCAAAATACATACGTACTTTACTTACGTCTTCACTAATTCTATTCATTAAATCACCCGTTCTATTTTTTTTATAAAAATTTAAAGAAAGACGTTGGTATTGTGCATAAATTTCGTTTTTAAGATCGAACTCTATTAATCTTGATGTAACTATTATCAATTGCCTCATTAAAAATGTTAAAAAACCAGAAAGCAATGCAGCTCCTATTATAAATAAAATATTGGTTAAAAGTTCAGTTTTTACCACTGTTAAATCTGTAATTAAGCCGTTGCTATAATCTTCTGCAGCGTTTACAGATTGCCTTATAAGACGTGGAACTTCAAGGGTTAAAATATTAGAAAAAATGGTAATTATAACACCTAATAGTAGGCGATATTTATATTTTATAAAATATTTATTTAAATACTGTAAGGCTTTCATAAATAAAAAAAGGCAAGTTCAATTTTTTGAAGTTACGAAGATACATGAATAATGATTGAATTAAACTTTTTTAAGATAGATTTAACGATGGTTAAAAAACTAAAAACTAAATTAAATATTTAAAAAATAGTAGTATTTTTGCGCAGTTAAAAAGAAAAAAAACAAAGTTCTGTAGATGATAAATAGAAGACATATTAGAATTAAAGTGATGCAGTCTGTATACGCAGTGTTACAATCTAAAAATGATAACATTGATAAGGAGGAAAAGTTCTTATATGTGAGTATTGATAAAATGTTTGATTTGTATGCAATACTTTTGCAACTTCTTGTTGAGGTTAAAAATATGGAAAAGAATAATATTAAAATTTCCAAAAAGAAGTATTTAGCAACAAAAGATGAACTAAACCCAAGTTCAAAGTTTATTGATAATCAGGTTTTTAAAATTTTAGAAGAAAGTGTTTCCTTAGCTGAATATATAGAAAAAAATAAAATTAATTATTGGAAACTGGATACCGAATATGTTGATGAAATTTGGAAGCTAACCAAGGATTCTAGTTTATATAAAAACTATATAAAAGCTGAAGACAAAAGCTTTCAACACGATAGAGATTTTGTTGTGGCTTTGTTTAAAAAAGTTTTGGCTCCAAATGATAAATTGGCCGATTATTTTGAAGATAAAAATATTAGTTGGGTAGATGATATTCCATTTGTAAATACTTGGATTGTTAAAAGTTTAGGTCAATTAACAGAAAAAGGCACATTTCAATTAGGTAATTTGTATAAAGATGAAGACGATAAAAAGTTTGTTTCTGAATTATTTAAAAAGGCAATTTTGAATCATACTACTTTTGAGAAGGAAGTTGCAGATAAAACCCCAAACTGGGATACAGATAGAATTGCTGAAATTGATTTAATTTTAATTAAAATGGCTATTTGTGAATTTTTAAAATTCCCTTCAATACCAACTCGTGTTACAATTAATGAGTATATTGAAATTGCAAAAGATTATTCAACCGATAGAAGTAGTTTTTTTATTAATGGTGTATTAGATAAAATTTTGAAAGAATTTACAACCGATGATAGAATAAATAAAATTGGAAGAGGATTATTATAAAATTAAAATAAAAAACAATAAAATGAAACCAATGAAAAAAATAACAATTTTAAGTTTGATTATGCTTAGTATTGCAACCTACTCTTGTAAAGATAACGCATCGTCTAAAATTTCACCTGAAAAATTAGAAAGTGCCATTGAAAGAGATGAAAATGTAGCTTCAGGTATTGCTATTATTGCTTTTGACAAAGAGGTATATGATTTTGGTACTATTAAAGAAGGTGAAATTGCAGAAGGGATTTTTAAAATTACCAATAAAGGAAAAGCAGATTTAGTGATTACAAATGCTTCTGCAAGTTGTGGTTGCACAGTGCCGTCTTGGCCGAAAGATCCAATTTTACCAGGTCAGACTGGTGAATTAAAATTTTCATTCAACTCAGCAGGAAGAGCTGGAAAACAACATAAATCTATTACTTTACAAACTAATACCGAAAAAATAACTGAGACTTTAAGTATCTCGGGTACAGTTACAGCAAAGGAATCTAAATAATAATTTAATAAATAAAAATGTTTATGTTTAATACAATATTCTTACAAGGAGATAGTAGCGCATTAATGAGTATGCTACCTTTTATACTTATGTTTTTGGTTATCTATCTATTTATGATAAGACCACAAATGAAACGTCAAAAAAACGAAAAACAATTTCAAAATGCTTTAGCAAAAGGAAATAAAGTTATTACTACTAGTGGTATACATGGTAAAATTATAGATATAATTGATAGCGATAATACAGTGCTTGTAGAAACGGGTGCAGGAAAAATAAAATTTGAACGTTCAGCTATTTCTATGGAATTAAGTAAAAAAGTTTTATCTTCTACTGAAAAATAAGTAACATTGATATAATTTAAAAGTGAGCCATTGGCTCACTTTTTTTGTACCTTTAATCCAGATTAAACGGAATGGATAGAATTTCAAAAAATACTCATATATCATTAAATAGTAGAAGGAAATTTAAAATATTCCTTTTAATACTTGTGGTTACAAGTATCGTTTGGTTTTTTGTGGAATTGTCTAAGACATATGATGGAAAAATTACAATTCATGTAAATTACATCAATCTACCTTCGGATAAATTGCTCCAATCCAAGCCAAAATCTGAGGTAGAATTATGGATAAGAGCTTCAGGTTTAACAATATTAAATTACAATATTTTAGAACGTACTATAGATTTAAAATTAGATCAACTTATTAAAGGGAAATCGAACTATTATATAGTACCAAATAATCAGTTAACTTTTATTAATTCACAGTTAAAAGGAAATGTTGTGATGCTTAAAGTGCTCACTGAAGTTGTTAAAATAGATGTTGGAAAATCTAAAACTAAAAAAATTCCTGTTGTTTCAAGATTAATTGCCAACTTTAAAGTAGGCTATAATTTAATTGAAAATTTAAAAATAGAGCCAGATTCCATCGAAATTACAGGTCCAAATGAAATTATTGACACCATTCATTTTATTGAAACAAAAAGGTTGACAATAAATGACGTTTATGAAAATATTAAGGAATCTATAGATTTAAAAAATAATTTAGAAAAAAGGGGAATTAAAATTTCGAGAACTCAAGTTGTAGTAATTGGAAAGGTTGACAAAATTACTGAAGGAAAAATAAAAATTCCTGTACGATTTATCAATAAGCCTCAAGATGTTATTTTAAAAACATTTCCTAAAGAAATTGAGATAATCTACCAAACAGGACTTTCAAATTTCAAAAAAATAACAACTGAAAGTTTTGATATTGTTTTTGATTACAATGAATATTTAAAAGAAACTCAAACTCGATTTTTAACGCCAGTTATAAAACGAAAAAGCCCTTTAATAACAACGTTAAGAGTTGAGCCAACTAAAATAGAATATTTTATACAAAAATGAAAATTGTAGGATTAACAGGAGGAATCGGGAGTGGAAAGAGCACGGTTTTAGCACTTTTTAAAAATTTAGGTGCTGCGGTGTATATTGCAGATGATGAGGCAAAAAAGTTAATGAATTCTGACAAGGAACTAATTAGTTTCATAAAAAAAATTGCTGGAGATAAGGCATATTCAAATCAAGTTTTAAATAAGGCTTATTTAGCAGAATTAATTTTTAACAATAAAGAAATATTAGTTGCTATTAATGCAGTTGTTCATCCAAAAGTTCGGGATAATTTTCAAAAATTTATAAAAGAATCAAAAGCACCAATTGTAATTTATGAAGCAGCCATTTTATTTGAAAGTGGAAGTAGTAATTTTTGCGATTATGTAATAACTGTAATTGCAAATTACAAAGCTAAAATTGAAAGAATAGCCAAAAGAGACTTTCTTTCGATTGCTCAAATTGAACAACGTATGCAGCACCAAACAGAGGATGATTTTAAAATTAAACACTCAAATTTTGTCATTCAAAATAACTGTTTAGATCAGACTAAAATACAAGTAGAAACTATTTATAAGATGCTTATAAAGACTTAATTCCTTTGAAGCATTTCTTAAGAAATTGTTAAAAAAATACTATTTTAGTTAATCTACGTTAAAATAGTCTAATTATATTGATAAATAACTAATTTTGAACAATGGGGAAGAGAATGTTTGTACTCATCATTTTTCTAATGAGTATCGCCTTAGTAGGAATTATTTCTGTTCAGGTATTTTGGATTAAAAAAACCATACAAATTACGGAAGAACAATTTAGTTCTAACGCAAAATTTGCATTGGCTAAAGTTTCTGAAGATATAAAACAAAGAGAGTTTAATGGGTTTTATGAAAAACTTGCAGATATTTATAAAGAAGGTGAAAAAATTAAAGATTCTGACGTAAGGAAGTTTATTTATGAAAAAATAGATACCACAAACAATGAAAAATTTACTTATTCGCAAAGTATTGTTGAAGCTAATTACAAAGTTCCAACTGATTTTTTTGAGGATGATTCTATAGATTTTAAAGAAATTTACAGCAAAGAAGAAGTAGTTGTAATTAAAAATCAAGTGCTTGACGAAGGTTCTGGATCTGTAGAACCGCCAGAAGAAAGATATATTAAAGTCGGAAGATTTAAGGGCGCAGAAAAATCGTATTTAGAGCGTCAATTTGATGTTTATATTAATAAAATTCCAATTCATAAAAGAATTAGTAACAGGGAAATTAGTTACAGATTACGTAACGAGTTAGATAACAGAGGTATCATTACCGATTTTAAATATGGAATTTACAGCAACGGATTATCAACTCAATTAAAATCGGGTTATTATAGAAAGGAAGAAGGGAAAAGTTACATGATTCCAATATTTGCAAATGCTGAAGGAGAAAGTAATTTTGAATTGTATGTTTCTTTTCCGAAGAAAAAAAATTACATCTTATCTTCTATTACCACTATATTAGGATTATCAGTTTTATTTGTCTTTATCATTATTTTGGCTTTTGCAAGTGCTTTGTATCAATTAATAAGGCAAAAACAAATTTCGGAGATAAAAACCGAATTTATTAATAATATGACACACGAATTTAAGACTCCAATAGCAACCATAAATTTAGCATTGGATGCAATTAAAAATCCGAAAATTATTGATGATAATGAAAAGGTGTTGCGTTATGTTAATATGATTAGAGATGAAAATAAAAGAATGAATAGCCAAGTTGAAAATGTGTTAAGAATTTCTAAATTAGAAAAAAATCAGTTGGAAGTAACCAAAGAAAAGGTTGATTTACATGAAATTATTGAAGATGCAATGACACATATTCAGTTATTGGTTAAGGATAGAGGAGGAAAAATTAAGTTAGATCTAAATGCTAAGGACTCAGTTATTCTTGGAAATCAATTTCATTTAACAAATGTGGTTGTAAACATGTTAGATAACGCAATAAAATATACCACGGAAGTTCCGAAAATTGAAATTTTCACTGAAAATTCAGGAAAAAATATTACATTTAAGGTAACAGATAATGGAATTGGGATGAATAAAAGCGTTCAAAAAAATATTTTCAAAAAGTTTTATAGAGAAGAAGGCGGAAATATTCACAATGTTAAAGGCCATGGATTAGGGTTGGCGTACGTAAAAAAAATAGTAGAAATTCATCAAGGTAATGTTAGCATTGAAAGTGAAAAGGGACACGGAAGTGTCTTTACAGTTAAGTTACCATTAATTTAAAAAATAATTTAGTATGGAAAATAAAAGAATTTTATTGGTTGAAGACGATCCGAACTTTGGAACGGTTTTAAAAGACTATTTAATGTTAAATGATTACAATGTAACATTGGCAAAAGATGGATTAGAAGGATTAATTATGTTCAAAAATGATGAATATGATTTATGTATTTTAGACGTTATGATGCCTCGTAAAGATGGATTTTCATTAGCGAAAGATATTAGAGCCACAAATAAGGATATTCCCATCATTTTTTTAACTGCAAAAACAATGAAGGAAGATGTTCTTAAAGGATATCAGGCTGGCGCAGATGATTATTTAAACAAACCTTTTGATTCTGAGGTATTATTGTATAAAATTAAAGCAATAATGCAACGAAAAGAAACAGAACAAACTATTGAAGAAGAAATATTTGAATACAATATTGGAAGATTTTATTTTAATTCAAAATTGCGTCATTTATCTTTTAATAATGAAGAATCACAAAAGTTATCGCCAAAAGAAAGTAAATTATTAAAATTGTTGGCTAATTATAAAAACGATTTAATGCCTCGAGAATTGGCTTTGACTAAAATTTGGCGAGATGATAATTACTTTACATCTAGAAGTATGGATGTATATATTGCTAAACTTAGAAAATATTTGAAACTAGATGAAAATGTTGAAATTTTAAATATTCACGGTGAAGGATTTAGACTCATTGAAAAATAAAATGATAAACCTGCTTTTTGCAGGTTTTTTTTTAGAATAAAGCTATATTTGATGAAATTAGACTTATGGCTCAATTTGTAAAAATATATAACGAAAATCCAAACGAAAAAGAAATTAGTAAAGTTGTAAAAGTTTTACGCGAAGGCGGATTAATTATTTACCCTACAGATACTGTTTATGGTTTGGGTTGTGATATTACTAATACCAAAGCGATGGAAAGAATTGCGCAAATTAAAGGTGTTAAACTTATAAAATCTAATTTTTCCTTTATTTGTTATGATTTAAGTAGTCTCTCAGATTATGTAAAGCAAATTGACACCCCAACCTATAAAATTTTAAAACGAGCCCTTCCAGGACCTTATACTTTTATTTTGCCTGGGAATAATAATTTGCCAAAAGCATTTAAAAATAAAAGTACCGTAGGAATTAGAATTCCTAATAATAATATTATAAGAGAGCTTGTAAAGCAGCTTGGAAACCCTATTGTGTCTACATCTATTTATGATGAAGATGATTTATTGGAATACACGACAGATCCGGAATTAATTTTTGAAAAATGGGAAAATGTTGTCGATTTAATTATTGATGGTGGTTTTGGCGATAATATTCCTTCTACTGTAATAGATCTTTCTGGAGACGAAGTAGTTGTTTTACGAGAAGGGAAAGGTAGCTTAGATATCTTATAACTAAGAATTTTAAATATCTTTAAAAGTCTTTTTACTTTGTATAAAATAATTCCAAACAATGCTCGTAGTGTGGTAGTATTGTTTTTTTTGATTTGATAATTTTCGCTGTTTAAACATTTTTAAGAAACTTGAGTAAAAGCTAAAATGTGCTTTAATAATTGAGAAAGTGTGTATAGGCCTTAATTCAATTAAAAATTTCATTCCGGCTACACCATCTAAAACCAACCGAAAAAATAAAATCGGAAATAAAGAGTTTGCTGGAACATTTTTGATTAGTGAAAATAAACTATTTCTAAAGTTTAAAAAGGTTTTTCTGGGGCTTAGTTCTTGCAAAGTTGCTCCTCCTATATGATATACGGTTGAAGTACCAACATATTTAATAGTTTTACCAATATTTTGAGCGCGCCAACATAAGTCAATTTCTTCTTGATGTGCAAAATAATTTTCATCAAATCCGTTCAATTCATTAAAAGCGTTTTTTCTTATAAAAAAACAAGCACCAGAAGCCCAAAATATTTCTGAGATGTCATTAAATTGACCAGTATCTGTTTCTAATTCATTAAAAACACGACCTCGGCAAAATGGATAACCAAATCTATCAATAAATCCACCACCTGCACCAGCATATTCAAATTTACTTTTATTTTTAAAATCTAATATTTTTGGTTGAATGATAGTTGTTTCAGGTTCATTTTCAAAAATTGCTATAATTGGATCTAACCAATTGGGTGTTACTTCAATATCAGAGTTTACCAAGGCGAAAATATCGGCATTTATGTGTTCTAATGCATCATTATAGCCTTTTGCATATCCTCCATTTTTTTTGTTTTGTACAATAGAAATATTTGGATAGTTATTGGATACAAATTCAACAGAATCATCTGTAGAATCATTATCTGCAACAACAATTTCAACGGAAGGTATTGTACTGTATGCAATTATTGATGGAAGAAATTTTTCCAATAATTGTTTACCATTCCAGTTTAAGATTACTATAGCTATTTTCAATTTTGTTTATTATTTGTTAAAAAATTATACAGTACTTTATTATATTTTTCAGAAGCATTAATATATGGAAAATGTCCTTCATTATAAAATGTATATATTTCAGCATCTTTATAAAGTTCTTTTATTTCTTTACGTAATTGAGGATGAATAAGAGGATCGTTATCTGATTCTATTATTAATTTTGGAATTCGTTGTATTTCTTGTTTAGCTGGGTTTGCAACAAAATTATCAATAACAACATAATACCTATTCATAAATTGTTTTTTACTAAAGTGTAAACTTGGTAAAAATGCTTTAAGTAATTCTGAGTTTTTTGCTGCTGGAACTATTTCTTCGTTTAATTTTTTTTCTCCTAATTTTGAAATCAATATCTCTGGCAGCCAAGGAATTATTTTACTTTTTCCTTTATTTTCTTTAGCAATTAAGTGGTTTGGTGGAAACGTATTACCAAATACTGCTTTTTCAACTCTATTAGGAATGGTATTCACTAAATATTGTGTAATATAACCACCCATGGAGGTTCCAACAGCATAAAAAGTATAGACATTTTCAGTTTCTAAAATTTTTAGAATTCCCTTCGTAGCATTTTCTAGTGAGTTTATTTCTTCAGGAAGGGTATAAGTTATTATTTTATAATTTTTTTCAAATGCAACAACTTGTTGCCACCACAAATCATAAGCACCACCCATTCCGTGTAAAAAAAGAATGGTTTTTTCTCCTTTTCCACCAACGTAATATATCCATTTAATACCATCTGCCTCAATTTTTTTAAGGGGTTTAGATTTGAATTCTTTTAAACTCTGTGATGCTTTATCATTTATTGTATACAATTCAAAGAAATTAGCTTTAGGCGCAGGAATAAAATAAATACCTACAATAAAAATAATTAATAGGAATAATATTTTATATAAATAACTCTTTTTCATGTTATTAAAAATTATAATTTGGAATATTATCTAAAAAAACATACTGTTCATTTTTAAAATCCATTGAGCAGTAAAAATGAGTTAACCCATTAGTTACAAACAAGTAGTTAGATTTTAATTTTAAGTTGTAACGTGCTATTTGATCAAAAGTATCTTGATTAATAGAAACTGTTGGAGCTTTACATTCAACAATAATTTCAATCAAACCAACTTTATTAAAAACTAAAATATCAGTTCGTTTTGTTAAATTGTTAATTGTTAATTTTTTCTCAACGCTAATTAATGAAATTGGATATTTTTTTTCTTCAATTAAAAAATGAATTATGTGTTGCCTAACCCATTCTTCGGGTGTAAGAACCATATATTTTTTACGTATAATATCAAATATGACATACTTATTTTTGGTACATTTGATTCGAAAATTATACGTAGGTAAGTTAAGCGCTTGCATACAACAAAAATGCTAATTTTTTTTAATTTATGGATGAGGTTTTAAAAATTGTTTCTGATATACAAAAAGGGGAAATTAAACCTATTTATTTATTAATGGGCGAAGAGTCATATTTTATTGATAAAATTTCAGATTTTATTGAGGATACTGTTTTACAAGAAAGTGAAAAAGCATTTGATCAAATGGTTTTTTATGGACAAGACATAAGCGTATCAGAAATTATTGATTACGCCAAAAGATACCCAATGATTGGTGAAAAACAAGTAATAATTATAAAAGAAGCCCAAGATTTAATTAGAACATTTGAAAACCTAACAAATTATGCAGAAAACCCCCAGCCTACAACAATACTGGTTTTTTGTTATAAATACAAAACTGTAGATAAAAGAAAAAAAGTATATAAAGCCATTCAAAAATCTGGGGTTGTTTTTGAAAGTAAAAAAATGTACGACAATAAAGTTCCAGAATGGATTAAAGCTATTCTGCAACAAAAAAGTTATAAAATAGATACAAAGGCTGCATTAATGTTGGTCGATTTTTTAGGGAATGATTTAAGTAAAATTAGTAAAGAACTGGAAAAATTAATGGTAGTAGTTCCAGTTAATTCAACTATTTCGCCAAAAGATATTGAAGATAATATTGGGATAAGTAAAGACTTTAATAATTTTGAATTACGAAAAGCAATAGGAGATAAAGATATTTTAAGGGTAAATAGAATTATCAATTATTTTGGTCAAAATCAAAAAGCAAATCCAATAGTTGTTACACTTTCTTTGCTTAATAGTTATTTTACTCAACTATTAATTTATCACAGTTTAAAAGATAAATCGTCGAATGCAGTTGCAAGATCTTTGGGTGTGAGTCCTTTTTTTGTAAAAGATTACATCGATGGAGCTAAAAATTACCCAATGAGAAAAATTTCTCAAATTATTTCATTTTTGCGCGAAGCCGATGTTAAAAGCAAAGGTGTGGGAGCTAATTCTGTACCAGCAAGCGATATTTTAAAAGAGCTTATGTTTAAAATTTTACATTAAATAATTAGTTTCAAAATTAAAAATATAGAAAAAAAATACATCTTTCAATCAACTTCTATTTATCAATCAAAATTCGATTTTCTCTATTTGCAACTTCCCAAGCAGTGTAAAAAATTAGTTGAGCTCGTTTGGCTAATAATTCATAATTTATTTTATCTGGAGTATCAGTTGGTTTATGATAATCTTCGTGCGTTCCATTAAAGTAAAATATAACAGGAATGTTGTTTTTTGCAAAATTATAATGATCAGATCTATAATAATAACGATTTGGATCATTTTCATCATTATAAGTATAGTCTAAATCTAATTTAGTGATATTAGAATTCATGTTTTCAGAAATGTTATGTAACTCAGAACTTAATTTATTCGCTCCAATTAAATAAACAAAATTTGGATTGTTTTTATGGGCATCATCAACCCGCCCAATCATATCAATATTTAAATTAGCTACGGTATTAGTTAACGGAAAAACGGGAAAATTCACATAGTATTTGGAACCCAATAATCCTTTTTCCTCACCTGTAATATGTAAAAATAAAATAGATCTTTTAGGTCCTTTTCCAGCCTCAACTGCTTTTTGAAACGCTTCAGCAATTTTCATTACAGCAACTGTTCCAGATCCATCATCGTCAGCACCATTATAAATTTCACCATTTTGAATACCTACATGGTCATAATGTGCTGATATAACAATAATTTCTTCAGGTTTTGTGGTACCTTTAATAAATGCTAAAACATTTTCAGATGGTTTTAAATTAGGTCTTAAATGCTCGGTTGGGATTGATTGATAATAATCGTGCCCACCATAAGGCGATGCTATTTTAGCATTAATATAAAAATTCTTTAAATACTCAGCAGCTTTTTTTTGTCCAGGCTCCCCAGTTTCTCTCCCTTCATACTCATCTGATGCAATAATATATAAATGTTTGCTCAAATCTATAGCGGTGATACTCGCTCCAAATTCAGCTATCACATCCGAATTTATAGTTGAGTTTTCAATTTGCTGACCGGTAATTTGATTATTACTAACACAGCTAAGAAGAGTTAAAGAAGCAATAAAAAGAATAGAATTTTTCATATAAAAATTAATAAGATTTTCAAATATATTAAAAATGAGAAGAAGGTTTAATTATAAATTGCTTTAAAGTTTTGTTAAACTCAATAAGGTTTGAATCAAACAATTGGTCTAAGGAGTTGTTTTCTATTAATGTAGCTGTTTCACCACAAATAAAGTTGGTAGGCGTCATAAGCCATAATTCGTCTGCTAATTGTAACGATAAATTTATTTCGTGTGTAGAGACAATAATGGTTTTATTAAATTTAACTGCTAAGTTTTTTAATAAAGAAAAGGTTTCAATAGTATGATGAATGTCTAAATGGGCTGTGGGTTCATCAAAAATAATAATCGCTGTATCTTGAGCTAATGCTCTGGCAATTAATACTTTTTGAAGCTGGCCATCGCTTAATTGATAATAAAATTTATGTTTTAAATGTGTGGTGTTGGTTTGTTCTAAGGCTTCATTTATTTTGTCTAAATCATTGACGTCAAGTTTTCCTATCCAATTGGTATATGGCTGTCTGCCTAAGGCAATTAATTCGAAAACGGTTAAGTTACTTTCAGGCAATTTTTCTGTTAAAACAACACTAATTTCTCGAGATAATTCTATATTTTTCAGTAAATTTAACGGTTTGTCCTTAATAAGAACAGTTCCTTTTAAAGCCGGTTGAACTTTGGTTAATGTTCTTAACAATGTAGATTTTCCAATACCGTTTTTACCCAATAAGCAAACTAATTTTCCACCTTCTAACTGTATATTTAAGTTTGACGCTACAACAATGGGTTGATCTTTAGTTGTATAGCCAATACTTAAATTTTGAGTTGTAATACAATATGAAATTTCGTTGCCCATTAATAAATCAGTTTTCGTTTTCTCAGTAATAACCAAATTACAACTGGAGCCCCAAATAATGAGGTTATAGCATTTATGGGTAAAGTAAATTCGCTACTAGGTAATTGCGCAATGCTGTCGCAGATAAGCATTAAAATTGCACCACTAATTGCCACGGCGGGCATTAAAATCTTATGATTAGATGTTGTAAAAACTAATTTTGTTAAATGGGGAACTGCCAAACCAATAAATGCAATAGGGCCGGCAAATGCAGTAATTACACCTGTAATTAAACTTGTTGAAATTAAGGTTACATTTCGTGTTATTTTTATGTTTACACCCATACTTTTTGCGTAATTTTCTCCTAATAACAAGCTGTTTAAAGGTTTTAAAATAAATAAAACCATAACAAATGAAAAAAGAAAAACAACCATTAAAACTATAATTTGACTCCAGCTAATATTTCCTAGACTTCCAAAACTCCAAAACATAAATTGTTGTAACTCGTTAGCACTACTAAAATAGGCTAGAACACTTATTATAGCTGAAGTAAAACTACCAAACATAAGTCCAATAATTAAAATTGACATGGTGTTTCTAACCTTAGTTGCAGCAGCCATAACAGCGAGTAAAACCATAAATGATCCAATACTAGCAGCCAATGCTTGCCCCCAAACACTCAACCCATATAATGTTAAATTTGCACCTAAAAAGGAAGAACCAAGTATTAATAAAGCAACGCCTAAACTTGCACCAGAGCTGATACCAAGAACAAATGGTCCTGCTAGCGGATTTCTGAATAAAGTTTGCATTAATAAACCACTAATAGATAAGCCCGCTCCAACAATTATAGCGGTAATAGCTTTTGGTAAACGGTAATTTAAAACAATTAATTTCCAAGAATCTTTATCAACTTCACCGTTAATTAATGCAATAAAAACCTGTTTTATAGGTATTAAAACAGATCCTAAACTTAAGTTGATAAAAAATAATAAAATAAGTGTAACAACTAAGGCTGGAAAAATAATTTTATATGGCACAGTGCTTTTAATCAAGATTTAGTAGTTAAGAATGTCACTAATTTTTCAATAGCTTTTCCTCTGTGGCTTATGGTGCTTTTTGTATTCATATCCATTTCGGCAAAAGTAGTAGAAAAACCTTTGGGAACAAATAAAGGATCGTACCCAAATCCAAAATTTCCCTTTTTTTCTTTTAGAATTGTTCCTTTACAAATTCCTTCAAAAATATATTGTTTTCCATTCAAATTAAGTGCAATGGCAGTTCTAAATTGTGCTTTTCTGTTAGAATTTTCTCCAAGTTCTTTTAGTAGTTTCTTCATATTTTTATCTGCATTATTTTCTTTTCCAGCATAACGTGCCGAATAAACTCCTGGCTCATTATTTAGCGCCTCGACTTCTAAGCCAGTATCATCAGCAAAACAATTTAATCCAAATTTTTGTGTAATAAAGTTAGCTTTCAAAATAGCATTTCCTTCAAGTGTTAGGGCTGTTTCAGGAATGTCGTCAAAACAATTAATTTCGGCAAGACTTACAATTTCAAAGTTTGTTAACATGGCCTGCACCTCTTTTAATTTATTAGCATTGTTAGTTGCAAAAACTAATTTTAATTTATTCATGGTGGTAGGGTTCGTTTTTTAAAATTGTAAATGCTCTATACAATTGTTCTACCACAAATAAACGAATCATTTGATGTGAAAAGGTCATTTTTGATAAAGAAATTTTACCTGTCGCTTTTTTATATAATTCATCGGAAAAACCATATGGACCACCAATTACAAAAATAAGTTGTTTAATTCCAGCATTCATCTGTTTTTGGAGGTATTTTGAAAAATCGACAGAGCCATATTCTTTTCCTTTTTCATCTAATAAAATTAAAATATCCGAATTTGTTAATTTTTTTATTATAAGTTCCCCTTCTTTTTCTTTTTGTTGATTTTCGCTTAAATTCTTACTATTTTTAACATCTGGAATAATTTCCAATTCAAAATTAATGTAATGTTTTAATCTATTTTGATAGGCTTCTATCAAAATAGTTAAATTTTTATCATCCGTTTTTCCTATAGCAACTACTTTAATATTCATAAAATCTAATTTTACTTTTAATAGGAATTACCAAAAGTGTTTTTTAAAAATTTTAATTCGTTTTTTAGAATAGTTCAATAATTAGTACTAAAATTTTGTAATTTTTCTTTTCATAATTAATAAGTTTTCCCCAAAAATACTATATTTTCGTACTATTAAAAAATTAACAGAATGATTTCAAAAGAGCAGTTTGAAAAAGAACTTAAAATAATAATTGAAAATGCTATTAGAGAAGATGTTGGAGATGGCGATCATAGTTCATTAGCATGTATTCCTAAAACTGCTTTAGGAAAAGCAAAATTATTAGTAAAGGAAGATGGTATAATTGCTGGTGTTGAATTTGCTGAACAAATATTCAATTATGTTGATAAAAATTTAAAGATTGAAGTTTTAATAAAAGACGGACAAAAAGTTAATTATGGCGATATCGTTTTTTATGTTTCAGGCAGTTCTCAATCTATTCTAAAAGCTGAACGATTAGTTTTAAACGCAATGCAACGTATGAGTGCTATTGCAACTAAAACGAAACAGTTTGCATCCATTTTAGAAGGTACAAATACCAAAATTTTAGATACACGTAAAACAACTCCTGGAATTAGAGCACTAGAAAAATGGGCAGTAAAAATTGGAGGAGGAGAAAATCATCGATTTGCTTTGTATGATATGGTTATGCTAAAAGATAATCATATAGATTTTGCAGGCGGAATTTCAAAAGCAATTACTAAAACAAAGTTTTATTTGAAAGAAAATAACCTCGATTTAAAAATTATTGTTGAAGCTAGAAATTTGGAAGAAATCTCCGAAATTCTTGAACATGATGGTATTCACAGAATTTTAATTGATAACTTTAATTATGAAGAAACTAAAAAAGCGGTTGCGCTAATTGGGAACAAATGCCAAACTGAATCTTCGGGTGGAATAACCCTAAAAACAGCTAAAGAATACGCTAAATGTGGTGTGGATTATATTTCATCAGGAGCATTAACACATTCGGTTTTTAACATGGACTTAAGTTTAAAAGCAGTTCAATGACAAAACAAATTGAAGATAGCCTAGAAAAAATTCCAATTTTAAATTGGATAATGCTCTTGGTAAAAAAAGTAAAAATTCCTGGTTTAATGGGAATGTCGTTATACGATGTTTTAGAAATGTACATAATTGGTATTGCAAAAGGAGCTTTAACTTCAAGAGCTGGTGGTATTGCATTTAGTTTTTTTATGGCATTATTCCCATTTTTATTATTTATTTTAACTTTAATTCCATTTGTCCCCATTGAAGGTTTTCAGAGCGATTTTTTGTTTATGATAGATCAATTATTACCTCCTAAAACATCAGAATCTGTACAAGATGTGATTAATGATATAGCAATTAATAGGTATGGAGGCTTAATGTCTTTTGGTTTTATTGCTTCTATTTTTTTAATGACTAACGGAGTTAATGCAATTTTAGGTGGATTTGAATATTCGTACCACGTAAATGAAATGAGAAATACATTTAGACAATATATTATTTCTATTGGTATGTCTATACTTTTTGCGGTAATTTTAGTTATTACTGTAATTCTTGTTATTTATTTCGAAATTGGTGTTTCAAGATTAAAATTGAAAGGTTGGGTAGATGACGATGTTTTTTGGATCGATTGGGGTAGAATCCTATTTTTCACATTACTTTTATTTGTATCAGTTTCGTTTTTATACAATTATGGAACAAAATCGATGAAATTTAAATCGTTTTTCACTCCTGGTTCTGTTTTAACAACAGTACTTACCTTACTTATGTTTAAAGTATTTGCAATTTATGTTGAAAAATTTGCCACGTATAACGAGCTATATGGTTCCATTGGAACGCTACTTATTCTAATGTTGTTTGTTTGGTTAAATGCAATTATTTTATTGCTTGGTTTTGAGCTAAATGCAAGTATAAAAAGGTTGAGAAGGTTTCATTTAAGACAAAAAATAAATAAATGAAAATAATAGCAATGATTCCGGCACGATTTGAAGCCAGTCGTTTTCCAGGTAAATTAATGAAAGATTTGGTAGGCAAATCTGTAATTTTAAGAACGTATGAAGCAACTTTAAATTCAAATCTTTTTGATGAAGTGTATGTAGTTACCGATAGTGATATAATTTATAATGAAATTATTTCAAAAGGAGGGAAAGCAATTAAAAGTATAAATGAACACGAGTCTGGTAGCGATAGAATTGCTGAAGCTGTTGCATCCATGGATATTGATATTGTTGTAAATGTTCAAGGAGACGAACCTTTTACACAAACTGAACCACTTATAAAATTATTGAAAGTATTTAAAAAGGACACCTTAAATGAAGTGGATATTGCTTCATTAATGATAAAATTGGAAGATGAAGATGAAATAAATAACCCAAACAATGTTAAAGTGGTAATAGATGACAGAAATTTTGCAATGTATTTTTCAAGAGCTCCAATTCCGTATCCGAGAGAAAAAAGTTTAGCTACTTATTTTAAGCATATTGGGATTTATGCATTTAGAAAAGAAGCATTAATGCGATTTACAAAATTGCCCATAAATGCTTTAGAAGCAACAGAAAAATTAGAAAATTTACGCTTTTTAGCAAATGGCATGAAAGTTAAAATGGTAGAAACAGGTCAGTTAGCTATCGGTATTGATACTCCTGAAGATTTAGAAAAAGCGATTGAATTATTTAATAGAAATCTAAAATCATATTAAAAAAAGATTCAAAATAAGTGCTGGTTATCATCATATGAAAATCAATACCAGAAAATCTTTAAATAGTTTTTTAAATTTTAGATATTTGCAACCTAATTAATACCAATGGCACAAAAACCGAGCATTCCAAAAGGAACACGTGATTTTTCACCTAAAGAAGTTACACAACGAAACTATATTTTTAATACTATAAAAGAAGTTTTTGAACTGTATGGATTTCAACCAATTGAAACTCCAAGTTTTGAAAATTCTACTACGTTAATGGGAAAATATGGAGATGAAGGCGATCGGCTGATTTTTAAAATTTTAAATTCAGGTGATTATTTAGATAAAGTCGATGAAACATTGCTTTCAGCAAAAGATAGTTTAAAAGTAACTAATCAAATTTCAGAAAAAGCATTGCGTTACGATTTAACAGTGCCTTTTGCTCGTTATGTAGTACAACACCAAAACGATATAGTTTTTCCGTTTAAACGTTACCAAATGCAACCTGTTTGGAGGGCCGACAGACCACAAAAAGGACGTTTTAGAGAGTTTTATCAGTGTGATGCAGATGTTGTTGGTAGCAAAGGTTTATGGCAAGAAGTTGAGTTTGTTCAGTTATACGATGCAGTTTTTAGTAAGTTACATTTAGTTGGAACGACTATTAAAATCAATAATCGCAAAATTTTAGCTGGTATAGCTGAAATAATAGGTGAAAAAGATAAATTAATTGATTTTACGGTAGCCTTAGATAAATTAGATAAAATTGGAGCTGAAGGCGTTGCAAAAGAAATGCTTGAAAAAGGTATTTCAAAAAAAGCCATAGAAAAAGTAACACCTTTATTTAATTTGCAAGGAAGTAATGTAGATAAATTAAATCAGCTTGAAGATTTACTATCCAATTCTGAGGTAGGAAAACAAGGAGTTGCAGATTTAAAATTTGTGGTATCAACCGTTGAGAATTTCGGCTTGCAAACAGCTTCATTAGAATTGGACGTAACCTTGGCACGTGGTTTAAATTATTATACTGGAGCTATTATTGAAGTTTCGGCACCAAAAGGTGTTGAAATGGGTTCAATAGGTGGCGGTGGAAGATATGATGATTTAACAGGTGTCTTTGGGTTAAAAGATGTGAGTGGTGTCGGTATTTCATTTGGTTTAGATCGAATTTATTTAGTGCTTGAAGAACTTAATTTATTCAAAGATGTGGCCTTGCCAACCCCAAAAGTTTTGTTTTTAAATTATGGTGAAAAGGAAGCTACTTTATGTATGAAGGCATTAATGGTTTTAAGAGCAAAAGGAATAAAAACTGAATTATACCCAGAAAGTGATAAACTTAAAAAACAAATGCATTATGCAAATAGGAGAGAAATTCCTTTTGTTGTAATGGTAGGTGTCAATGAATTAGAAAATAATAATTTCACTTTAAAAAATATGCATACCGGCGACCAGCAAATTTGCAATCTTGAAGAATTACTAAAAATCACAACCCAACTTTAAAACATTGTTGTAAATTTGCGGGCTAATAATTAATTAAATGTTTGAAGGAAAAGAAGAAATGGCAGATAAATTTGAAGAAATAGGGGATGACCACATTAGTTCTTCTGCAAAAACTCCACTGAGAGCTGATGCTTTTGATATTACTGACCAAAAAAAAGTAGAACTTATTCAAGAAAGTGTTAGAGATATTTTGAACACTTTGGGTATGGATTTGTCAGATGATAGCTTAAAAGGAACTCCTAAAAGAGTCGCGAAAGCTTTTGTTTACGAAATTTTTGGAGGGTTAAATCCAGCAAATAAACCTAAATTATCAACCTTCGATAATAATTATAAGTATGGTGAAATGTTGGTTGAAAAAAACATTACTGTTTATTCAACATGTGAACATCATTTGTTACCAATTGTAGGAAAAGCTCATGTAGCTTATATTTCTAGCGGAAAAGTTATTGGATTGTCCAAAATGAATAGAATCGTTGATTTTTACGCTAAAAGACCACAAGTTCAAGAACGATTGACGATGCAAGTTGTTCAAGCATTGCAAGAAGCATTGGGAACAGATGATGTTGCTTGTGTAATTGATGCGAAGCATTTATGTGTAAACTCAAGAGGTGTACGCGATATTGAAAGTAGTACTGTTACAGCGGAATACGGTGGAAAATTTAAAAATCAAGAAACTAAACAAGAGTTTCTCGATTTTATAAATTTAGACACTGATTTTGATTAACTTTTTTTAATTTAAAAACACAGCGTTAGCAAAAAACAACTTTCCATTTTCCCAAAATGATCGGAATAAAGGATTGTCTACCATATAAATTAATTGACCTTTTCCTTTCCTTTCAATTCCAAATAGTAAGGAGTTTGGAACTTCTTTTAAAGCATTTGAGCCTGCAAAACCTGAAATGTTAATCGTTTTATCCGAAAAATAGCCAACGTTTATTCCTTTTTCGAGCAGTTGATATGCGTCCGAATTTAATTTTAAACTATTATAATTATTTTCATAACCATAGGCTAGAGGGTGCGTTGTGTCTATGGTGCCATTAAAAATACTTCCTGTTATTGTGTTTTTCAGACTTTCTCTTTCCTGTTGGTTGTATGGTATTAGATTTACTTTTGGTTTACTTTTGTCATCAAGCGTATCCTTTTTAATTTTTAAAGCAAAACCTTCTTTATTTGCAAAACTTTTTAAAGAGCTTTCAATTGCTACTATGGTTCCACCTTTTGTAACATATTCTGAAAGAATAGCTAAATCGTCTTTATTCGCAACATATTCATTTGGTGTAATTACTACATTGTATTTTGATAAATCAATTCTTTTGAGCGAAGAAACATTTATAACATTAATTGGGTACTGTAATTGAGATTCAAAAAAGTGCCAAATTTCACCAAAACTCAATGAAGAAACATTTTCACCCGATAAAACTGCTATTTTTTTATTTTTAATTAATGAATAATTTGAGGATCCAAAATCGAATCCAGTATCAGAAAAACCAGATTTAACAGAGATTAGGTTTTTATTTAGTGAAGTCGCTATTTGAGTTATTGATTCATCAAAATTTTGAATGTGTTCATTTTCACCTTTCATAACAATTAAAGTTCCTTTTTTAAATGAAGTTCCTTCGATTGTAAAATTGGCATTGCTATAACGAACATTAAAATCTTTTTCTAAAAGATCGCCTAAAAATTCAGCATCAGAAACGTCACTCCAATTGCTTACATATGCATATGTATTAGGAACAATTTCATTTTTCAGTTCGGTTTTGTTATTATCATTTTGTTTTCCTTTTAACAACTCAGTTTCACTGGCAAAACCTTCAACTCCATATGCATAAGGAATACTCCAAGCTGTAATATCATAGGTTAATGAATCGGAAAGTTTCGCTTCTGGTTCGAATAATACCTTGACCATTTTACCTTTTGGCTGATTTGTTGAAATTACCAAGTCCCTTGAATTTGTTTTTAAACTTTTAATTGAATTTGATTGATAATTAAATGCTTTTATAGTTTTTTCTTCTGTTGAATAGCTTTCGATTTCATGTTTTTCCAATAGAGCTTTTATCTTTTTTAATTTATGATCATCGCCTCGTAAAACATAACTTTTATACTTTAAGCTAGAATTATTAAAGAATTTTTGAAATTCAGATACTAATTTTGATGCATTCATAGAAGCCATTTCAACAGTAGAAATTCCTGAAGTAGTATGATGTTTGATTCTATCTTTTAAAGTAAGTTCAGTTTTATTTTCAATTATTATTCCCAACCCAGCTCTTCCATGTCCAGCTTGTTCATAAGTCATTCCTATTGCTCCCATATAGGTTGGGTAGGTATCTCCATAGCTAGGGTAAAATAAATCGAATGATTCTTTAGTGAAATATTGCCACCCATTCTTATCGAAATATTTGGCATGATTTTTACCAATTTCAATTTGAAAATTACGTTGCCATGTGGTTATTATTTCATGATAAGGTTCGGCACCAGGTGCAAAATAATATGGGTTATTTATAAATTGCTCATGAAAATCAACATGTATATGTGGCATCCATTTGTTATAAACTTTTAAGCGTTGTTGTGTTTCAATTTGTGTTGCCCACGCCCAATCTCTGTTTAAATCGAATAAATAATGATTTGCTCTTCCACCTGGCCAAGGTTCATTATGCTCGACAACATCTGGGTTGGTATTATACGGTGTGTTTTTGGTTTCATTAAACCAATTAACATATCTGGAACGTCCGTCAGGATTAATACATGGATCAATAATTACTATGGTGTTTTTGAGCCACTCTTGCTTTTCGGTAATTAAATTATAAATTGTTTGCATTGCAGCTTCTGTACTTGAAGCCTCGTTACCGTGAACATTGTAGCTCAGCCAAACAATAGCAATATCGGTTTTTACCTCTCCCTTTAAAATGCCAGTTCTTTTTAAGTTATCTTCCCTAATATTTTTTAAATTGGAGATATTTTCTTCAGATGAAACATAAGAGATGTATAATGGCCTAAATTCATTAGTTTCACCATATTTTTCTAATTTCACACTTTTAGAGTTATTACTTACATAAGTAAAATAAGCGACAACGTCATGATGTCTCGTAAACCGTGTACCTAATTCATACCCTAAAAATTCAGAAGGAGATTGAATATTTTGAGCAAATGAATGGACGGTTCCAATAACTACTAAGAAAAATAGGTTAACAATGCATTTTTTCATTATAATAAATTTTAAGAGCCAAATGTAAATAAATAATATTAATTTGGATGTGTTAAAAATATGTTAGAGGATGTAGCAAATTATAAGAATCTATCTAAATTGATTACTTTTATCGAAATTAACATTGTTTTAAATGGATATAGCTGAAAACTCATTGCGCGATTTTGAAAAACATTGGAATAATGCCTATTTAAAGACTAATGTTGAAAATTTAGGGTGGTATGAAGAAAACCCTCAACCTTCGATTGAGCTAATAGTTGAGTGTAATTTACCTAAAGATGCAATTTTATTTAATGCTGGAGCTGGAGCTACGACACTTATAGATAATTTATTGGAACAAGGTTATACAAACATAATAGTTAACGATATTTCGTCTGTAGCATTAGGCGAATTACGAGATAAAATTGTGATCCCAAAAAGCGCAAATGTTACCTATATAGTGGACGATTTAACGAATCCAACTGAATTAAATAAATTAAATAATATTGATTTATGGCATGATAGAGCGGTTTTACATTTTTTTACAGAATTTGAACAGCAAACAGCTTATTTTAATTTAATTAGAAATGCTGTAAAAACTGAAGGTTATGTTATTTTGGCAGAATTTAATTTGGAAGGCGCAAAAAAATGTTGTGGATTAAATGTTGTAAATTATGATGAAAATATGTTGCAAAAAGGATTAGGAAAAGCCTTTAAATTAAAAAAATCATTTAATTATACGTATACACAACCTTCAGGAAACACAAGGGAATATGTTTATACACTATTTCAAAAAATGGCTTAATATTTTATGGAGGTACAGTATATTCCTTTTAAGGAAACCGGTTATTTTTCAAATTTAATTTGTGATTATTTAGATAAACATAAAAGATTAAGTGAGTTTTATGGAAATCATCCTGATATTGAGGGATTTAGAAATCAGATTGAATTAAAAAAGACTTCATTTTCGAATCAATCTAGAAGTATTTTAACAATTGCTTTAAAAAATCAATATAAATCAACAAAAAGCAGTGAGTTAACTTCTTCAAATATTATTTTGTTAGAAAGTGAAAATACATTTACAATTACTACTGGTCATCAATTGAATATTTTTACGGGTCCGTTGTATTTTTTGTATAAAATTGTATCAGCTATTAATACTGCAAAATTTTTAAAATCGAATTTTCCAAGGTACGATTTTGTGCCTTTATACTGGATGGCAACAGAAGATCACGATTTTGAAGAAATCAATTTTTTCAATTTTAAAAATCAAAAAATTAAATGGAATAAAAAAAGCAATGGGGCTGTTGGACGATTGCCTTTATCCAATTTTGAATCGATTTTTGAAGAATTTTCCACACTTTTAAATGAATCTGATGATGCTATTTATTTGAAAGAACTATTTAAAAAAGCATATTTCAGTCATTCTAATTTAGCCGATGCCACTCGATATTTAGTAAATGAACTTTTTGGCGACTATGGATTGGTAATTATTGATGGTGATGACTCCAATTTAAAACAACAATTTATTCCTATTGTAAAGGATGAATTACATAATAATACGTCTTATAAGTGTGTTAGTAATGTTAATGAAAAACTAGCTAAACAATATAAAATTCAGGTAAACCCTCGTGAGATTAACTTGTTTTATTTGGATGATCAATTAAGAGAAAGAATTATTTATGAGAATGAAAGGTTTGTTGTTCACAATACTTCTATTTCTTTTTCAAAAACTGAAATTTTAAAAGAACTAGAAAACTTTCCTGAAAAATTTAGTCCAAATGTAATTATGAGACCTGTTTATCAGGAATTCATTTTACCTAATTTATGTTATATAGGAGGAGGTGGAGAAATTGCATACTGGCTTCAATTAAAGGAATATTTTGATGTTGTTCAAATTCCATTTCCAATTTTATTATTACGAAATTCTGCCTTGTTTGTTTCTGTAAAACAAGTTGAAAAGGCGACTAAATTGGGTGTGACTATTTTGGATTTATTTAATAACCAAAACACACTTATAACTAAAAAAATAAAAGAACAATCTGATATAAAAATTGATTTTTCTGAACAAAAAGCACATCTTATAGTTCAATTTAAACAGTTGAAAGAGCTAGCTATTAAAACAGATAAGTCTTTTTTAGGTGCTGTAAATGCTCAAGAAAAAAAACAACTTAACGGCCTTAATATGTTGGAGAAGAAATTACTAAGGGCTCAAAAAAGAAAAATGATTGAGTATGTTGATCGTTTAAGTAATTTACAAAATGAATTATTTCCAAAACAAAGTTTAGAAGAACGATATCGTAATTTTTCCGAAGTTTATGAGAAAATAGGATTAACTATGATTCCCGATTTAGTAACTTCATTAAATCCATTACATCAAGAATTTCATATTTTGAATTATTAGAGATCTATTGGTAAAAAGTGTATTTTTTTGTTTTTAAATGTGTAAACTATTTCGTTCACTAAGTTATTATTTATTTTTTTCAAATCTTCATCATTTAATTCAAAATCAATTTCAGTAAAGTATACTTTTGAATTTTTTATTTCTGTTGACTCTATGTCATTTTTATCTGATTGCAATTTTAAAATTTCATTTTTTAAAATGAAACTTAACTCACAACCTGTTCTTTTAGTAGCAGTATTAAATCGTCCTATTATAATTGTTTTGATAAATGGGAATCCACCTAATTCTTCAAAATCTAAATACATATCATTTTCATTATTGCTTGCATATTTAGTTCCGCCACCAAATTCTATTTTAGGAATATTAACCTCAGAAGGTTTTGGTTTATCTGATTTAAAAAAATTTGAAAATGAAAATGACATAATTTAATTAATTTTAATGATATGCTTGATTATGCACTAAAAGGGTTCCACAATTTGAACAATTTTCTGCAGTGCCAGAACCTCCTGCACAGGCATTGCTACATGTATAGTGATAAATACCTGCGTTATTTCTAGCTGGTGCAACTGTATTTCCTGAAGAAGCTGGTGCTCCACCTTGAGTTGGTTCTTCAACTTTTAATGGGCCATTTTTCAGAAATTCATCGTTATGAAAAGCTACATTATGTGTATAAGGGGTTTTACAAGTTGGGCAATTGCCTGCAACATCACTACCACTATTTTTGCAATTATTATTGCAGATGTAATGTATTTCCTTTTTAGCTGTCTTTTCAGTGGAAGTCGAGGAAGGATCTTCACTTCGAGGTAGTTTTTGTCGTTCTTCTTTACAAGAAAGAAGTAATAAATTACTGCATAAAAGAATAAAAAATAAATTTTTCATATTAATAGTTTGAGTGTTATTTAGCGTTATTTTTTACCAAATATATGAAATCATAAAAAGGTTATCAAATTTATTTTTCATATGGTTTAAAACAAAAAAAATCCAACAATTTGTTGGACTTTTAAAAAACTATATAAGTTTATAAATGAATTACTTCACCATATGCATCGGCAACTGCTTCCATAACAGCTTCACTCATTGTTGGGTGAGGATGAATTGTTTTTAATACTTCATGTCCTGTTGTTTCAAGTTTCCTTCCTAAAACGGCTTCAGCAATCATATCTGTTACACCAGCACCAATCATGTGGCAACCTAGCCACTCACCATATTTGGCATCAAAAATTACCTTTACAAAACCATCTGGTGTTCCGGCAGCTTTTGCTTTACCAGAAGCAGAAAATGGAAATTTACCAACTTTTAGTTCGTATCCTTTTTCTTTTGCTTGCTCTTCAGTTAATCCAACGCTTGCAATTTCTGGAGTTGCATACGTACAACCAGGTATGTTACCATAATCTATTTTTTCTGTATGTAAGCCTGCAATTTTTTCAACACAAGTTATTCCTTCTGCGGAGGCCACATGCGCCAATGCAGGACCTGGAACAATATCACCAATGGCATAATAACCAGGTATGTTTGTTTGATAAAAGTCGTTTACTAAAATTTTATCTCTGTCAACCACAATTCCAACATCTTCTAAACCAATATTTTCAATATTGGATTTAATACCTACCGCCGAAAGTATTACATCAGCTTCTACTATTTCTTCTCCTTTTTTGGTTTTTACCACCGCTTTTACCCCTTTTCCAGAAGTATCAACAGATTCAACGGAAGAATTAGTCATCACTGTAATACCAGCTTTTTTGAACGAACGTTCAAACTGTTTTGACACATCAATATCTTCTAGTGGAACTAGATAAGGTAAAAATTCTACAATGGTAACGTCAGTTCCCATTGCATTATAAAAATGAGCAAATTCAGCGCCAATTGCTCCAGAGCCAACAACAATCATTTTTTTAGGTTGGCTAGGTAATGTCATAGCTTGACGGTATCCAATTACTTTTTTACCATCTTGTGGTAAGTTCGGTAATTCTTTAGACCGAGCCCCAGTTGCAATAATAATATGGTCGGCACTATATTCAGTAACTTTTCCTTCAGCATCAGTTACATCAACTTTTTTACCAGTTTTAATTTTTCCAAAACCGTCAATTACATCAATTTTATTTTTTTTCATTAAAAACTGAACGCCTTTACTCATACCATCAGCAATATTTCTACTTCTTTCAATAACTGCTGAAAAATCTTTATCAATCGCCTCTGCTTTTAAACCATACGCATCAACATGTTTCAAATAATCATAAACTTGCGCACTTTTTAAAAGGGCTTTTGTTGGAATACATCCCCAGTTTAAGCATATTCCCCCTAAATTTTCTTTCTCTACAACAGCAACTTTAAAACCTAGTTGAGAAGCTCTAATAGCAGTAACATATCCTCCTGGCCCACTTCCTATAATTATAATATCGTATTTCATTTTATGTGTATTTTTATTTAATAATGTTGCTTAACATAGCAAATTTAAGTAATTATTTATTTTTTAATTATTAAAAGAAGTATTAATCTACTAAATTGTTTTCGAACAATAATTTATATGACAGATTATACAATTTTCATTCATTACGGTTTTACTAAATTATAGTTTGTCCTTTCCCAACTTTCAACTTCACACTATCAAACTCACTACCTACATTCTCTCAGGAACATTAATTCCTAACAGGCTAAAAGCTGTTTTAATAACTTCGTTTGCTTTTTGTGATAATTGAATTCTGAAGATTTTTTCATTTTCATTGTCGCAGCCTAAAATGGGTACCGATTGATAGAATGAATTATATTCCTTAACTAATTCATAGGTATAATTTGCCACTAAAGCTGGACTGTGATTAGCAGCGGCAGTTTGAATGATTTCAGGGAACAGTTGCAATTGCTTAATTACTGAACGTTCTTTCTCATGTAATTCGATTTCAATTATTTTTTTTGAAAAATCAAAACTAGCCTTTCTCAAAATTGACTGAATTCTTGCGTATGTATATTGTATAAATGGACCAGTATTTCCAGCAAAATCTACAGATTCTTCTGGATCGAATAAAATTCGTTTTTTAGGATCTACTTTTAAAATATAATATTTAAGTGCACCTAAACCGATGATTTTATATAATTTTTCTTTTTCTTCAGTTGAATAACCTTCTAATTTCCCTAAATCTTGTGAAATTTCTCTTGCTGTATCTGTCATTTCAACAATTAAATCGTCAGCATCAACAACAGTACCTTCTCTAGATTTCATTTTACCGCTAGGTAAATCAACCATTCCATACGATAAATGATATAAATTTTTAGCCCACTCAAAGCCTAATTTTTCTAGAATTAAAAAGAGTACTTTAAAATGGTAATCTTGCTCATTTCCAACGGTATAAACCAATTCATTTAAATCGAAATCATTAAATCGCTCAATGGCAGTTCCTATATCTTGAGTCATATAAACAGCTGTACCGTCTGAACGAAGTACAATCTTTTCATCTAATCCATCAGCTGTTAAATCGATCCAAACAGAACCGTCTTCTTTTTTATAAAAAACACCTTTTTCTATTCCTCGTGCTACAACATCTTTTCCTAATAAGTAGGTATCACTTTCATAATAATTTTTATCGAAATCAACACCAAGAGCATTGTAGGTTTCATTAAAGCCAGCATAAACCCACTCATTCATTTCTTTCCATAAAGAAACAACTTGCGAGTCCCCAGATTCCCATTTTAAAAGCATTTCTTGAGCTTCAACTAAGATTGGAGCTAGTTTTTTTGCTTCTTCTTCAGTTTTTCCTCCAGAAATTAATTGTGAAATTTCTTTTTTATATTCTTGGTCAAACTTTACATAATAATTGCCAACTAACTTATCTCCTTTTAAACCAGTACTTTTAGGTGTTTCTCCATTTCCAAAACGTTGCCAAGCTAACATACTCTTACAAATATGAATACCACGGTCGTTAATGATTTGAGTTTTATATACTTTTTTACCTGAAGCTTTTATGATTTCAGCAACGGAGTACCCTAATAAATTATTTCTAATATGACCCAAATGCAAGGGTTTGTTGGTATTTGGTGAAGAATATTCAACCATTACGGCTTTTTCATTCGGATCGGGTTTCGTTATTCCATAAGAATTAGTAGTGTATATGGAATGGAAATTTTGTAAAAAATAGGAATCTGATATTACTAAATTTAAAAATCCTTTGACCACATTAAAATCAGTTACTTCAACTACATTTTCTTTCAAATAGGTTCCTAAATTTGTTCCAATTTCAACAGGATTTCCTTTAATATGGCGTAAAAATGCAAAAATAACAATAGTAATATCGCCTTCAAATTCTTTTCTTGTTGCCTGAAATTCAACAGAATCTATGGAAACATTATATTTATTTTTAAAACCATCTTTAACGGCTTGCTCTAAAATGTGATGCATAATTTTTTGCTGAAATATTTTGAAGTGCAAAAATACATAATTTTAAAAAATATTTAGTTGTATTTTTGCTCATAAATTAAAAGGATGAAGGAGTTTATAAAAGAGTTGCCAGATTTAGCCAAAGAAAAATTAGTAGAAAGTAAAAAATATTTTCAAAAATTAAAGAAAAGATTACCTAAAAATTTGGATTTGGTCATGCAAGAATTACATGACAAAGAATTTGAAAAAACGGATTGTTTAGATTGTGGAAATTGTTGTAAAACTACAAGTCCTATTTTTACACTAAAAGATATTGAACGAATTTCGAAGCATTTTAGAATGAAAGTGTTAGATTTTACAACAACTTATTTAGAACGTGATGAAGATGATTTTTTTGTTTTAAAAACTGCACCTTGCTCTTTTTTAGATTTGAACGATAATACGTGCAGTATATATGATGTTCGACCGAAAGCTTGTAGCGAATATCCACATACAAATAGAAGAAAATTTATTCAAATTGCTGATTTAACGTTGAAAAACACAGAGATTTGTCCTGCTGCTTATAATATTATAGAGGCTTTAAAACTAAAATTACCTGTGTAATTTTGATTTTTTTTTAATGTTTTAATAAAAATTGAAAAAGTAAAAATTTATAATTATTCGAATACTTTTTTATATACTTTTGTGAAGTGAAAAAAGTATTTAAAATAGTCGTATTTTTTGGTTTAGCCTTTTTCGTTTTTTCTTCTAGTTGGAATAATGCAGATAATTCAATTGTTAAAAATTGTAAGACTCTAGATACTTCAAAAATAGAAAAAAATGAAAATATTTCTATTGATAATGTATCATCATTTTTTTATGCAGTCCAATTAGAAAACCTAACAATAAATTCAACTTTTGGGCAAACATCTAATTTTAGAATATTTTGTGAAGATTACTTAACATTTCCTGAAGTAGTAGAACAAATTTTCTTCTCAACATACACGCAGTACACATCTAACTCTATAAACTTCATAAATAGGTTTAAAAAGAGTGATATTATTTTTCCCTTCCATTATTTTTGGTAATAGATTTTTTTTGATTTTTTAAGGATTAATTCAAAAACAAAAGTCATAGCTATTTTTATTTAATAGCTAAAAGACATATTTATCAAAAACAATTTAATAATTTAAAAATGGATTTAGGAACTTTTTTAGTAGGAGCTATAATGATAATGGTATTTGTTGTACCAATAGTATTAGCAAGTAGAAGTAGAAAAAATAAAGAAAAACAAATTTTACAATCGCTTCAAAATTTGGCAAATGAAGCTGACACCAAAATATCTCTATATGATCTTTGGGATACTACAATAATTGGTATGAGTGAAACCTCACACAAGTTATTTTTTTACAGAAAAACAGATGATCTTGAAATTAATCATAGTGTAGATTTTCATTCAATTCAAAAATGTAGCGTTCATACTATTTCGAGAACGTTAAAAAGCAATAATGAAGATTATGTAATTATTGACAAGCTTGAATTATGTTTGACAATAATTGATAAAAGTAAACGAGAAATAATTTTGGAATTTTATAATACGGATGTGAGTACTCAAATGAATGGAGAACTAGCTCTAGTTGAAAAATGGAATAAGATTATTAATAATACATTAACTTCAAAAAGACAAAGCGCATAAACTAAACGGCCTGATGGTAATACATTGGGCTTTTTAGTTTTGTATATTTAGTTATAGATTAAATACTTTGCTCTAATTTTTTTAAATTCTTCAATTTTTGGTTCCCAAGATTTTTGTATTTCTTGAGTAGTTAAGCCAATTTAACGACTTGTAATGTTGTTAAAACTTAGAATAAGACGTTGGTTTTGTAATTTTTTAAAATAAAATTGTTGAAATAAAGCAAAAAAAAGTCCCACCGAAGCAGGACTTAAGATTTTCATCTACGGCATATAGCCTTATTGTGATAAGATTAAAGATTAGAGTAATTTTTTCACAACTCAAATATATACATTTATTTAATAGCATTTATTTTTAAACCTTAATTTTTACTCATTCTAAATATTAAGCAGATTGTTTTTTCTATTGTAAAAATGTTTAATTTTAAGATTCTGTAATATAAATTGCTAATTACACATACATTATGACAAAAATTTTAGGACTAGACCTAGGCACTAACTCTATTGGTTGGGCGGTTGTGGATGATACACAAAATAAAATTTTAGGCATTGGAAGCAGGATATTTCCTATGGGAGTTGAAAATTTAGGAGATGGTGAAGGAAGAGAAATGTCAAAAAATGCTTCAAGAACTGGTGCAAGAGGAGTGAGGAGACAACTATTTAGAAGAAGGTTAAGAAAAAAGATTCTGTTGAAGACCCTTTCAGAGGTTAAAATGTGTCCTCTCCAAACTGAAGATTTTGAAGAATGGAAAAATACCAAAAGGTTTCCAGAGAGTAAGCTTAAAGGATGGTTTGCTTTGAATCCATACGAATTAAGAAATAAGGCTTTAAATGAAAAAATTTCATTGGAAGAACTTGGACGAATTTTTTATCATTTAATACAACGAAGGGGTTTTTTGAGTAATAGCAGAAGTGCTGGAAAGGATGATGGAGCAATTTATAAAGGCAAACCTAAAGAAGGGAAAATAGGTATTGATGAAACAAGAGAAAGTATTAAAGGAAAAACTTTAGGTTCTTATCTTTTTGAAATTTATCCTAAAGATAATGAACCATTCTCAAAAGATATTGAGCGAATTAGAAATAGATATACAACAAGACAAATGTATGTTGATGAATTTGAATTGATTTGGAAAAAGCAAGTTCACTATCATTCAGAATTATCGGATGAGTTAAAAACTATTTTTGGTGGCAGAAAAAGTGATGGCTATAATGAAGACGGCATTATATTTCACCAACGTCCGCTTCGTTCTCAAAAACATTTGGTTGGTAATTGTTCATTTGAGCCAACAAAGACAAAATGCCCATTAAGTGCAATTCCATTTGAGTTGTTTCGTATCTATCAATGGGTAAATACTGTTGAATATAATGGGAATAAACTAAATGAACTTGAAAGAGAAAAGATGATTGGTGTTCTTTTACAAAAGGAAAAACCGTTATTTAAAGATTTAAGGAAAGCAATTGGTAGAATAAGTGCAGAGTTTAAGTTTAATTACAAAGATGATGATAAGATTGTGGGAACATATACCATTTCAAATCTTTCTAACAAAAAATATTTTGGCAATAAATGGTTCGAATATTCTGAAAAAGAACAGGAAGATATTTGGCACGTACTGCACTTTTTTGATAGTAAAGATAAAGTTAAAGTATATGCAATTGATAAATGGGGTTTTAATGAAGAGCAAGCAACTGCTATTTCAAAATTTAACTTAAAAGAGGGTTATTCAAATTTAAGCAGAAAAGCGATTAATAATATATTGCCGTTTTTAGAAATGGGATTTGTATATGATATTGCTGTTGTATTAGGTGGCGTAAAAAGTATTTTTGGGGAAGATTGGGAACAATTAGAAAAAAATAAAAAGGACTTTATTTTAGACAATATTCCCGCTATTGTTAGAACTAAAATTACGGGCGGTTTTATTGAGACAATAAAAGAAGTTCTTAAAAATGAATATAATTTTACTGATATACAACTTAAAAAATTATACCATCATTCAGCAACCATTGAAGCTAAAACAATTTTAAAAAAACTTCCTGTAGATAATACTGCTGATAAAACTATTCAGGCAATTAAAAACCCAATTGTAATAACAGCATTGTTTGAAGTGCGTAAATTGGTGAATGAATTAATTGATCAATACGGAAAATTAGATGAAATTAAAGTTGAAATGGCTCGTGACTTAAAAGCTTCCAAATCACAAAGAAATAATCTTAGAAATGAGCAAAAAAGACTTGAAAGAGAAAATGATAGGGTAAAAGCAAGAATTGAAGAAGAAGGCCAACGAGTAACTCATGAAAGTTTATTGAAATATAAATTGTGGGAAGAGTGTAAAAAAACTTGCCCATATACAGGAGCTTCAATACCGCTTCATAAATTGTTTACTGGTGAAATTCAAATTGAACATATTCACCCTTGGAGTCGCTCATTAAATGATAGTTTTGCGAATAAAACACTTTGTTATGCTGATGAAAATAGGTTAAAAGGTGATAAAACTCCTTTTGAATTTTACGGAAATGATGAAGCGAATTGGTCAGCAATTAAGGAACGGGCTTTAAAATTATTTTCGGATACTAAAGAATATCCTAAATCATATCAAAAGTTTAAAAGGTTTGTTCAACAAAAATTTGATGATGATTTTTCTTCAAGACAATTAAATGACACAAGATTTATAAGTAAAGAAGCAAAAAATTATTTATCGCAAATTTGTGAAAAGGTGACAGTTGCACCTGGGCAAATGACCGCCAATTTACGCCAAAAGTGGGGTTTAAATTATATATTAAATGAAGATGATGGCGAAAAAACACGGGAAGATCATCGACATCATGCAGTTGACGCCTTGGTTATGGCTTGCAGTAAAACAAGCTATTTACAAGAATTATCAAAATGGAACAGGTATAACCGTAATTACGATTTAAAAGATTTTCCAATGCCTTGGGAAGGTTTTAACAGTGATGCAGAAAACATGATTCATAAAATATTGGTTTCACATAAAAAGGTTAACAATACAATTACCTTAAGAAACCATACCACAAAAAAGAATGGTAAAATATATAAAAACACAGGTGTTGCGGCAAGAGGACAATTGCATAAAGAATTTGTATATGGTCAAAGAATAGCGCCATTTGGTTCAGAGGCTTTCCATATTAGAAAGCCTATTGATACATTAGTTACTGAAAAACAGGTGAATAAAGTTGTTGATGAAACCATAAAAAATTTAATTTTAAAACAAGTGAATGTGATGGGGGGTTACGTAAAAGGAAACGTACCTGATAATGCGTTTTTTATAGTTGATGAAAATGGAATTAAGCAACCCCAAATATTTTTGCCCAATAAAAACGGAAACCCTGTGCCTGTTTTAAAAGTAAGAATGAAAGAAAATATTGGAGGAGCAGAACAATTAAAAGACAATACCAACCAATGGGTAAACCCTAGAAATAACCATCATGTTTTAATTTATAAAGATATTAATGATGATTTAAATGAAGAAATTGTTACTTTTTGGACAGCAGTTGAACGTAAAAGGCAAAAACAGGAAGTTTACCAATTGCCAATAAATGGAAAAGAAATTGTAACTACTTTGCATATTAATGATATGTTTTTGTTGGGTTTAGATGATGATGAAATTGATTGGGAAAATCCCGATTATGAAAATTTGAAAGAACATTTGTTTAGGGTTCAGAAATTATCGTCTAAATTTTATGAATTTCGATTAAATACGGAATCATCAATACAGAATAACTTTCAACCTTATTATATTAGAATTCAAGGTTTTGGAGAAGGGAAAACCGGTTGGGTAAACTTTAATCCAATAAAAGTAAAAATTTCAGTTTCTGGAAAAATAAAAAAAGTATAGTGTTTGTCATTCCGACAAAGGAGGAATCGCAAAAGATTGAAAATTAATAAAGAATGATAGAATTTTCAGAAGGAATATATTCATTTTATGTGTACATAATTACAAACAATTATCGCACAACTTTTTATATTGGGATGACTAATAATTTGGGAAGACGTTTAATTGAGCATAAAGAGAATATAGCTCATGGGAAAAAGACTTTTGCTGCTAAATACAATTTGAAACATTTGGTATATTACCAAAAATATGGTTGGGTGCAACAGGCTATTGCTCGTGAAAAGGAGCTAAAAGGATGGCGCAGAGAAAAGAAATTGGATTTAATACGAACATTTAATCCAACTTTTAGATCTTTGAATCACATTTTTGGGCAAGCGATTGAATAATAAATAGTTGTTTGCTTTGCGTTCTTTGAAATATTGGAAATATATAATTTATCATATCGAGGGAAACGAGGCATCACATAAGCAATAGCTGTAATGCGATTCCTCCTTTGTCGGAATGACAAGCAAACAGGCATTTGTCATTTCGAACGATAGAGAGAAATCTCATAATCATTAAAACGTATAACTAATATAATTGGAATAACAATTTATATAGTAATGCGATTCATTTTTTAGGAATGACAAGGTAAGGGTTTGTTTTTTCAATGGTTCTTTTGTCAATGCCGAGTGGGCGAGGTATCACAAAGTTGCTAAACGTAATGAGATTCCTCCTTTGGTCGGAATGACAAAAAGAATAATCTTAAACAGCCAAACCACAACAAAACCGAGCGAAGCGAGGTTTTGTTGTGGTTTGATTAAAGATTAGAGAAAACGATATTAGTCAACATCCTGCACCGTATGGAGACCGGTTGTGGTTTGATTAAAGATTAGAGAAAACGATATTAAAGTGTAAGTGTACAACAAGCATTATTGCGTTGTGGTTTGATTAAAGATTAGAGAAAACGATATTAAAATTGTTCTTATGGCAGTTCAATCAGCCGTTGTGGTTTGATTAAAGATTAGAGAAAACGATATTGATAGTAGAACAAGAAGTAGATACCACGATGTTGTGGTTTGATTAAAGATTAGAGAAAACGATATTTTTCGCTTCCTTATAAATTTCTTCGTCTTTGTTGTGGTTTGATTAAAGATTAGAGAAAACGATATTCTTATTTTCTCACCTGTTAATGGCGCGCTCGTTGTGGTTTGATTAAAGATTAGAGAAAACGATATTGAAAAAGGTAAATCTAATAAGCCATCTTTGTTGTGGTTTGATTAAAGATTAGAGAAAACGATATTTTGTTGTTGCAGTAATAACTTGACTTTGCAGTTGTGGTTTGATTAAAGATTAGAGAAAACGATATTGTGATTCTAATAAAGCTTTAATTTCTTTGTGTTGTGGTTTGATTAAAGATTAGAGAAAACGATATTTTGGTATTTGTTGCTAATTATACCGATGCTGTTGTGGTTTGATTAAAGATTAGAGAAAACGATATTTTTCCTTTCACAAACAGTTTTGCGGTGGTTGTTGTGGTTTGATTAAAGATTAGAGAAAACGATATTAAAGAAAGTTGGTTTAATTCGGAAACTAAAGTTGTGGTTTGATTAAAGATTAGAGAAAACGATATTTTTTTGTAACTGTAACAAAGGCACCGCCTGGTTGTGGTTTGATTAAAGATTAGAGAAAACGATATTTTTATAATGGTTTTGATGCACGGTTGGTATGTTGTGGTTTGATTAAAGATTAGAGAAAACGATATTTCATTATCATCTTTGGCCGATGGTTTTAGTGTTGTGGTTTGATTAAAGATTAGAGAAAACGATATTGATATTAATTTATTCAACAAAATGTTTGCTGTTGTGGTTTGATTAAAGATTAGAGAAAACGATATTAAGAAAAGGCGTTTTGGACTTGTAAAGATGTTGTGGTTTGATTAAAGATTAGAGAAAACGATATTTTTTTACATTTATAGCTTTAATGGCAGGGTGTTGTGGTTTGATTAAAGATTAGAGAAAACGATATTAAAGAGAAGCGTTATATAAAATTGTAGCAGGTTGTGGTTTGATTAAAGATTAGAGAAAACGATATTAAAACAGTTCCTGCCACTACGGTGTCACCTGTTGTGGTTTGATTAAAGATTAGAGAAAACGATATTAAAGTTAGAGTTTGCCATTGTGAACAATGTGTTGTGGTTTGATTAAAGATTAGAGAAAACGATATTAATATCATATTGTGTCGCATCGCAAATGTTGTTGTGGTTTGATTAAAGATTAGAGAAAACGATATTGATATTAATTTATTCAACAAAATGTTTTCTGTTGTGGTTTGATTAAAGATTAGAGAAAACGATATTTTATGCAGGTGCGGTCTTTTCAGTAACTTCGTTGTGGTTTGATTAAAGATTAGAGAAAACGATATTTATTCATAATTTTTTAGTAAGATTTAAAATGTTGTGGTTTGATTAAAGATTAGAGAAAACGATATTAGTTGGCTCGTTGCCTTCTAATAATCAAGATTTTAAAGTAAAATATCGTAAATAAAAATGCTCCTTTTTTGTATGTAAAGTGCAAGATTGGGGCATTTTTTAAATTGTAATGTGGTTTACAAACACTTCATTTTATTTTTTAGGGTGTGTTTGTGAATCGAAAAAACAGACCTTTTTTGGGTTTTTATTCATCATTTTATATTTTTCGATTTGATTAAAGATTAGAGAAAACGATATTAGTTGGCTCGTTGCCTTCTAATAATCAAGATTTTAAAGTAAAATATCGTAAATAAAAATGCTCCTTTTTTGTATGGAAAGTGCAAGATTGGGGCATTTTATTTGTTCAAAAAAGCTCAAGTTGTTGGGGAGGTGGTTCTTTTGGCACTTCAAATTTTCCCCAAAAATTTAAAATGTTTCCAAATTGTTTATCAGTTATTCTTAAGATACTTACCTTACCTAATGGAGGAAGTAATTTATTAATTCTTTTTTCATGAACATCAGCGCTTTCCCCACTTGCGCAATGCCGAACATATACAGAAAATTGCATCATTGTAAATCCATCTTTTAATAGATTTTTTCTAAAATGCTGTGCATTTTTCCTGTCTTTTTTGGTGTCAGTAGGTAAATCAAAAAATACAAATAACCACATAATTCTATAACCATTTAGTTCCATAAATCTGGATAAATAATTTTTTTAATATTACCAGTATAACACTGTTGGAGAGAACTTGTAGTTTTAGATAAAGCAACCATTAATGTGCTTTTAGCATTTTCAAAATAGACAGTTTCAGTAAGCACCTTTAAAAGTTCAGCTTTAATGTCAGTTGTAAGCTCTTGTTCTTCAAAATTATTCATAATCTCAATAACTTTTAGATCAACTAATGGTCTAAAAGGTTCCATAATATCATCAGCCAAACAAAATGCATTGTATTTATTATGATGATGAATCCCTAACGTACTTAATAATCCGCTACCTGCTAATGCTCTGGCAACTGCGGCTCTTAAAATAATATATCCATAATTTAAAAATAAATTTGGGTAAACACCATAACGGTCTCTTTTAAAATCATAATCAAATAAATGTTTCCAATAATGCGCAGCAGCGGCTGCTTCCATATTGGTGGTATCTCCACTTAAAACTTTTGATTCGTAATAATTTAAAACCTCAAATGGTTTATTTAATAACTGTAAATGTTGTGCTTGGTGCTTTATTTTAGTTTTAATAGTTTGTTGCCAAAGTTGTTTTTTAAGTGGTTCAGTTGCATTAATTTGGTATTTAAAAATTTCTTGCTGAATATGGTGATTATCTAAATTTAATAGCATACTTGTTGGCATATGCTTTTGATTACAAAATATTACCGCAACGTTATTTTCGGAAAGTTTAATTAAACTTGGTATGGTAATATAAATTTCATGATGTTCTAGTACTATAAATCCTATATCTTCTATAGGTACAGTTACTTCTCTATTACTAGTTTTTATTACAAGTTGTTCATTTTTAGTGTTTATAGTTGCTTTATTACTAAAAAATAGTGTGCGTTTTATCATAGCTTTTTAATTTTAACTAAAAATAATTAAAATAAAAAAAAATCAAAAATTAAGTGAGTATAATTTTAGTTTTTAAAGTGCTATTTAGAATGATTTTAACTAATATAACGTGATTTCGATATAACAATAATCGCACACCACTAATAATTAGGAGTTAAAAATTAGTGTCATTCCGACCAAAGGAGGAATCACATTACGTTTATCAACTGTGTGATGCCTCGACTTCTCGGCATGACAAAAGAACCATTGAAAAACAAACTCATGACCTTGTCATCATTTTGAATTTTACTTTTTTTAAGTAAAATGTAGCAATCTGACTATCCATAAACAGATTGCCACAGTCGTACCTCCTTTAAAATAACATAAATAACTGATATTCATATAGTATTGTTCTAACTTATATCGAACTCACGTTAATATAAATAAATTAAAAAGTAAAGCATATCCATAAACTACTCATACAGCAAATACTTTGCTCTAATTTTTTTAAATTCTTCAATTTTTGGTTGCCAGGATTTTTGTATTTCTTGAGCAGTTAGTCCATTTTTTATCTGCATTTCTAATTCCGTGCTTCCTGCATGAACTGTAAAAGTTGGACCAAAAAATGGTACGTTTTTTGGAGTTTTTTGATACGCATCAACTATATATTCAATATTAACTTTTCGAAGTTTTTCAACGTTATTTAAATTGACACCATTGCAAAGTTTACCACTATGTTTCGGATTTTTAGAACCAAAATTTGGTTGTGGGGTATAAGTGAAATCAGATTGCGGAAAGAAGGGAGCACCATATTGTTGAAATTGATGTGCCGTTCCTCGGCCTGCATTTATTGGAGTTCCTTCAAAAAAACCTAAACTAGGATATAAATTTATAGCCCTGTCATTTGGTAAATTTGGTGAAGGTCTAATTGGTAAATTATAGCTACTGTTATGGGTGTAATTTTTTAAAGGTATAATTGTTAAATTGCAATTAACTTCATTTTTTAACCATTTTTCACCATTAATTAGTTGTGCATATTCCCCAATAGTCATACCATAAACTAACGGAACAGGATGCATTCCAACAAAACTTTTATGGGTAATATCTAATGTTGGTCCGTCTATATAATGTCCATTTGGATTTGGTCTGTCTAAAACAATAAGAGGTATATTATTTTCAGCACAAGCTTCCATAACGTAATGAAGTGTAGATATATAGGTATAAAAGCGCACGCCAACATCTTGAATATCAAAAATAACCAACTCTATATCTTTTAATTGTTCATTGGTAGGCTTTTTATTGTTTCCATACAATGAGATAATTGGCAAACCAGTTTTAAGATCTTTACCATCCGCTACTATTTCGCTTGCATCCGCTTCGCCCCTAAAACCATGTTCTGGAGAAAAAACTTTTAGAATGTTAAAATGTAAACTTAACAAACTATCTATCAAATGGGTATACGTTAATTTTTCGCTAGATTTTCCACGTTCAACCTTAAATATTACACTAGTTTGATTGGCAACTAAGGCAATTTTTTTCTTTGTTAAAAATGATTTATATAACTCAACTTGATTAGCTCCAGTTATTATTGCTGAATCTTTTACTAATATTGAACTCTCATTTTTTTCGGATGCTTTGATTCCTGTTTTACACGAAAACAAACTAAAAAACAATGCGATAAACAATAAGAAATATGTATTTTTGAACCTGTTATAAATCATTTTTGAGTGAATTACGAGTTATTTATTGCAAAACGCATTATTGCTGCAAAAAAGTATAAAAGTAGCATATCATCTCCAATAATAAAAATTGCAATTATTGCAATTTCACTGGGTATGGTAATAATGATGGTCGCCATTGCCACTGGAATAGGTCTTCAACAAAAGATCAGAGAAAAGTTGGCTGGCTTTAATGGTCATATTCAAATTACCAATTTTGACAATAACAATTCTAGTATTACCTTAACTCCTGTTTCAAAAGATCAAGAATTTTATCCAAAATTTGAAAATGTTGGTGAGATAAATAATGTTCAAGTTTTCGCTACAAAAGCAGGAATTATAAGAACTGAAACAGATTTTGAAGGCATCATTTTTAAAGGAGTTGATGCTGAATATAATTGGAGTTTTTTTCAGGATTATTTAATACAAGGTAGATTACCAAAGTTAGGAAGTGAAATTTCTTTTGAAGTTTTAATATCGCAAGAAATATCGAATCGATTAAAAATAAATGTTGGTGATGAGTTTAATATTCTCTTTGTAAAAGAAGACACTAGTAAAGCTCCTTGGCTAAGAGTGGTTAAAGCGGTAGGAATTTACAACTCTGGTTTTAAAGATTTTGATGAAAATTATGTATTGGCCGATATACAACATATTCAAAAAATGAATAAATGGGAGGAAAACGAGGTAGGTGGTTTTGAGGTTATTATTAACAATTTTGACGATATAGAAACAAAAAACAAGGAAATTTATAATCAAACAACTTCTACGCTAAATAGTCAGAGCGTGGTGGATAAATACCCTGCAATTTTTGAATGGATTAGCCTTTTTGATAACAATATTTATTTAATAATAGCCATTATGATTTTGGTAGCAGGTATTAATATGATCACAGCTTTGTTGGTGCTTATTTTGGAACGTGCACAAATGATTGGTATTTTAAAATCGTTAGGAAGTACCACAACCAGTATTAGAAAAATATTTTTGTATAATGCTTCATATTTAATTTTAAGAGGATTGTTTTGGGGTAATTTAATTGGATTAACCATTCTTATTACGCAGCATTATTTTGGGTTAATCACTTTAAATCCTGATACTTATTATGTAAAAACAGTACCTGTCTATATAAATTTTTGGTACATTCTATTGCTTAATTTTGGAACCTTGCTTTTATGTATGGCAATGCTCCTAATTCCTTCCATTGTAATAAGTAAAATAAGCCCAGTTAAAGCAATTAAAATTGAATAGGACAAGCTGTATTTAAGTAATAAGAATAAAATAATGTCGTATTTTATTGCGTATATATAATAATTTTCGTATATTTATCTCATTATGAGATATATAACACTTAAAAATGAAGAGATTGAGGTATTGGAATACCTTCATCGGAATAGCCCTAAT
>NZ_JAUYUD010000039.1 GCF_030692605.1 Lutibacter sp. | reverse complement strand
TTTCACATAATAGATATTTAGAAAAAATGGAAGATAGATTAACGAAATTCAATGAATTAATGAATACATTCAAGTCTGAAAACCAATTAGGGAAAAATCTATCCAATTTAATTGTAAATATTTAATAGACTTTATATAATGCCGCCATAGTCATGTAACCACCATATGATCCTCCAATAATTCCTATTTTTTTACCGTCAACTTCAGGTTGTTGTACTAACCAGTTTTTTCCTTCTACACAATCTTGCAAATCTTTTTCACCATGATTCTTATCATCCATTTTGAAAAATGTTTTTCCGTAGCCACTACTACCACGATTATTAACCGCTAAAACGGCGTAACCATGATTAACCATATATTGTATTAATGAGCTAAATTCTTGACGTGTTTGTCCTCCAGGACCACCATGAACCCAAACCATTGCTGGAACTTTGTTTTCTATGGAAGCTTGATGAGGCAGATAGTAAATGGCAGGAATCTCGGTACCGTCAAAAGATTTAAATCGAATCACTTTTGCGGTTACTAAATCTTCAACATCAATTGCATCATTTAAAACATTGGTCAATTTGTATTGTTCTTTAGTTTCCAAATTATAAGTGTATAAATCTGAAGGTGAATTAGAACCGCCAACATACATTCTCATCCATTTTTCATCCTCACTAAATCCTACACTCGTAATGCTTTTGCCCTCGAAGTCTGGTAAACTAATTGGTTTCATAGTTTTAGCATCCAATACTTCAATAGCATTTTTTCCATCTTCATTAGTATATACTACCATGTATTTTCCTTCGGAAGTAAAACCACTTCCCACAATATCCCAAGATTTCTCCATCACTTTTTTCTTTTCTTTCGAAGCTAGAGTGTAGGACATTAAATAAGAAAATTCTCCACCATTATCGGTTGTATAGTAAAAAGTAGAATTATCTACAGAGAAATCTTGAGCAGAATTTGCACTCAGATTATCATTGATTTTTGTCATTTCTTTAGTTTTTACATTATAAAGAAATAAATCACTGTCATTGGTATTCATAGTTTTTGATAATGAAAAAAAGTTTTCGTCATTAGATATTCCGCTATAATCTAACCCATCATTATTTTGGTAAATCATTTTAGAAGAATAGTCATCAACTGATAATTTATAAACATCAAAAAATCGTGGATCTCTTTTGTTAGAACCATAATACAAATGTTTATCATCTTTTGACCATCCGTAAAAACTAGATTTAGCTCCTTTTTCTGGAGTTATATCTTTTATAGTTCCATTTAATTCTCTTACAAATAAGTGATCAATTTCATTTCCATTTCCATCTGCACTCAATAACATTCTATTATCATTTGGAAAGTATGACTCTGCAAAAATAGATGTGCTGTCAGATGCTGTAATCGCTGTCATTTCTCCCCCTTTTACAGGAATAGTATACACATTATAAATACCTGAGCGGTTGCTCGATAGTAATAAATTACTGTTGTCTGATGAGAAGCTTCCACCACCAACAGCTTCATTATCCATAAATTGCTCAATAGAGTATTGTTTGATTTCTCTTTGAGTAATTTTAGTTTCTTTTTTGCAAGAAAATAAGAGCATTACAATTGCCAATCCTAAAAGTTTAATTTTCATAATAATAGGTTTTTATTTGTTTTTGATTTTTATTTAAATATATACTTTTTATATTAACATCTGATTATGAACCGGTTTTATTTAATGTGCATAGAATATAATGAGTATTTATAAGATTTGTGCCACTGAAAAATTGGAAATTTTTCGGTTGTAGCAAATCGCTTGTTGAATGTTTGTCAGTTTGTATTTAGTTTAAATGTAAGTATAAATTTTATATAACTTTTAGGTAGTGTTTTTTATTTTGTGTTTAATAAAATTTTACTAATCAATACGATTTGACCTAAATGATAGTAGCTATGTTCA
>NZ_JAUYUD010000027.1 GCF_030692605.1 Lutibacter sp. | reverse complement strand
AATGGCATTAGGACACAATTTAAGAAAGAAAATTGCTTCTTAAGGACAATTTTTGCCTTATTCATAAAAATAAAAAATATCCGAAATTGAATAGAAATAAAAAAACCGTCTCAAAATTTAATATTGAGACGGCTTCTTTTAATTTAAGCATTTACCAAAACTGGTATTTGTATATGAAATAATTCGTTCTTTAACTTTTCTAATTCAGCTAAGATTACTTCTTTATTAAATTCAAAAGAAGAAAATAATTCTTGATAATATATTATGCCATCATTTAAATTACTTTGGAATGTATTCAAATATTTTTCATTTTTAGTCGTAAATGAATCTTTAAACTCATCTACTTTATTTGAAAAATAATCTACATACATCGCCAATTCCTTTATAAACATATGTGGTCTATTCTGAGTAGATATAACATTCGATCTTCCATAAATATGGTTTACCATTTCTTTTAAAGAAAGTTCTTTTGTAAAATAAGCAATGTTTGGACCTGGGCAAATTGCAACACCTTGCTCTTCACCTTTATGTTCAATATTATAGTTAATAATAGCAGCATTAGATAGTCCTTCACAAAGGCATGTTTTAGCTGTAATTTGTTTCAATTTTTCGATGGATTCTTCCGAATTCAAGTTATCTTGTTTTATTTCACCAATTTTTATGGTTTGAAATTTTTTAGATGCAGTACAAATTGCTTTTTCTGAGTAATCAGTATTTGAAACTAGAAACTTTTTTGGACAAGAACTACCTGCTTTATCTATTGCTATTCTTTCATTTTTAATAATCTCGTTAGTATTACCTCTTAAACTGTTAAAAGGCACTCCTAAAGGAGAAATATCACTTAAGTATAAATCTTTTTCAGTTGCTTCAGCCAACGTTTTTCTCGTTCTTGAATCAACGGTTGTAACTTCAGGAACTAGTAAAAAAGGTGATCCCCATCCAACAGAATCAATATTATAGTTATCCATTAAAAATTCATGCTCTTCAGAAGTTCCAACACCACCTTGAACGGTAATATTTAAATTTAACGGATTATTTGGAACATGTTTTCCTTTGTTTTTTAGCGCTTCAATCAATATATTATGTATTTCTGCTACTAAAATAGATTTGTGAATTTTAAATTCTTCTAAAATAGGTCCCATTAAATATCCATCGGAAGCAAATGCATGTCCACCACAATTTAAACCAGATTCTATTCTGTATTCAGAAACCCAGATTCCTTTTTTTGCTAAAAATTTTCCTTGAATGATGGCTGATCGGTAATCACTAACTTTTAAAATTATTTTCTTTCTTAAGTGATTATTTTCATCAGGAAAAAAATCATTAAAATTTTCAAAATAACTATACAATCTTGGATTCATTCCTGCTGAAAGTACAACTGAAGATTCCAAATTACTATTTGCAAAACCTCTTAAAGCTGCATGAGCATCATTAAATTCAGAAGGTAATTGTTCATTTTTATTATAGTTGACCTTGTCAAGTTTTGTCATGATATTTACATCAATACTACCAGATTTCAGGTTGTTTTGAATCCAATTATGCACATCTTCTTTTAAAGTATTGTGCTGAATTGACTTCACAAAGTTTTGTTTTAATTCAGAAAAATCTGGAAGCATTTCCATATATTTTTCAAATTCGCTATTTTTTTCTTCAAAACTTTTCTTTAAACTTTCAAATTTTTGTTTTACAATAGTATCAACAGTATTTAGATATGATGTAATTCTTTTTGCTCTAAAATCTTCTACTTTTGATGAAATTGCTTTAAAGGGAATTTCAAATTTGTTAGAATGATATTCATTCATTTTTTCAATTAAAATATCATCTACAATTGAAATAACTGATGAAATGCCATATTTGGCAATTTTAATAGGACTGTCGATCGTAAAAGCAAGCCCCATTACCGGTATATGAAAGGAGTGTGGGTTATTTTTTATTGGCATACTATTTTTTTGTGTTTATTTTCAATAAATTTTAATTTGCAAAAGTACTCAACTTGCGCACATTAACTGCAATAATATCATTTTTTAACGTTTTTTTTTGAATGAAATGTTTTTTAACATTAAAAAAAGCCAGTTCAAAATATTGAACTGGCTTATAATTTAATATATAAATTGGAATTAGCTTCCTGAAACACTACCTCCAGAAGAGGTATCTTTATTAACATCAGTAGGATTTCCTCTATAATCGATATCGCCACCGCTGCTTGCTTTTGCGGTTAATTGTCCAGTTACATTTACATCAATACTGGCTCCACTGCTTGCTTTGGCAATGGCATGAATTGTTTCTAATTCACTTGCATCAATGCTACTTCCGCTGCTAGACTCTGCAGAAAAGGAATCGGATCTTCCAAATAAATAGATGCTTGATCCACTTGATGATTCACTTGTTACTTCTTTAGCAGCAATCGTTATTTTTATAGAACTACCACTACTTGAATCTATGTTTAGTGAATTAAGTTGAAGCGTATTTTCCGATTTAATTGAACTGCCACTTGAAGCACTAATTTTAGAAAAATCATCAACTGTTAAATAAACTTCTTTGGCTTTAGCTCTATAAACGTTCTTGTCGAAATATATTTTTAGTTCATTATTTTTCACTTCAGTAATTAATAAATCCATAATATTTTCATCGGCTTCAACCTTTAAATTTGTGGAGGTTCCTTGTGTAATGTACAAGGTAATTCCTTGTTGAACTTTAATAGATTCGAACGTTGAGTTTAAGGTTCTTTCTTCTGAAATGACGGTTCCATTACCTTTAACTCCTGCGATATCATTAATAAAACATGAAGTTGTTGAAAATAAGAGTGCCAAAAAGACTGTAATTCTTACGAGTGTTACCATGTTAATTGTATTTTAGTTTTATAATTTAAATTTAATTGTAATTATTTTTGTAACCTATTTTTATAATATGAACTGTTGAATGGTATAGATGAGTTGTTTTATTTAATGATAATTCCGTTTTCATCAATTTTTACTTCAGCATCTTTCTTGCCGTCATTTACTTTTATATTAACACCATTTCTATCAATATTTAGATTAAAATGATCATTTTCTTTTCTATATTCATCTCCAAAAATGGTAGTGTCACAATTTAGACAGGTCAATCCTTTTTCGGTCATTTTAAAATAATTTTTTGACATATCAATATCTCGAATGTTTTGAACATTTTGGATATCATCGATAAAGGTTTTTGTTGATTCATCTAAATAAATAATATAATTTATGGGTAAATGAATGGTTATATCAATCATTTGATCCTTAAATTCTGATTTTAAAGAAGTAAGGAAATATCCATTTAAAAGTAATTGGTTGTCTTGAATCCCATAGATGTAATCTATAGCTTCAGCACTTTTGTTTGCGTTTAATCTATTGTTTCCTTCAGATTCTTTTCTAATTTTTATAAAAGGTATTAGTTGATCTGTTGATTTTATGTCTATATTAATTCTAGATGAGTATAGTTTTTCGGTTTCTTTATCAAATACTGTTTCGTAATTATAGCGTCGTCTTAATTCTCTTTGGTTAGATAAATTATCGTTGCCAATCATTTTTACTTTGATGGTATCTTGTACTTTAAAAGGCAATTCTTGTGTATTATTATGAACACCATCATAGGCTTGTTGAGTTGCAAAATTTATTCCGGTTAAAGCAAGTCCAAGCAATGCGATAATCCAAATACCTAAAAGGGATAATTTAGTTGTTGTAGAAAACGATTTTACGTTGCTTGAAAGAATTTTTAAACCCAACATAAATAAAACTAAAAATGGTATTCCTATAGCTATAAAAGTGAAAATTACTAATAGCCAAGTAGGTAAAATTGCATCTGAAAAGAAAGAAGGATAACGAACAAATTCAGTTCCAAATCCTAAAACTTCAACACTTCCCCATGAGAATGCTCCAAAAACCAATGCTATAAGGGTTACGGCTGCTATAAAAATTAAGATAGCTCCAATAAATTTTCCAAAAATTGTTAAAATAGCAAGTATTATTTTGGTTAGGGTATCTACAATTTCTTGTATTCCAGATTTTGCCTTACTTTTAAATTCAGAAGATTTTAAAGAATCGGTTACATCATTTACACCATCTTTAACACGGGATGTAACATCTTGAAATTCTTCCCGAATTTTTTTTTCAATATTACTAATATTTACTGGTTCGCCTTTCATTTGCAATTTTTCGGCTGTAGTTTCAGCTACAGGTACTAAAATCCATAATAATATATATAAAAGTATTCCTGTTCCAAAAAAGAAAAGTAATACCAACCAAATTAAACGTACCCAAATTGTTTCAATACCAATATAATGTGATAATCCAGAGCATACTCCACCTAAAAACTTATCTTCATTATCTCTAAATAATTTTTTATTTGAAGAGCTTGATCTATATGTTTTTTCACTTTCATATTGGTTTTCACCAACGGCATAATCCTCTGGTTGACCCATTATTTTAGTAATCTCGTTAATGTCAAATTCATTAATAACCTGACGTTCAGATTTGATTCTTTCAGATAATAACTCCCCAATTCGTAACTCAATATCATTTAAAATTTCATCTCGTCCTTGAGGGTCATCACTTAAAGATCGTCTAATAGCATCTAAATAACTTTTTAATTTTGTATAAGCTATTTCATCAATGTGAAAAAAGATGCCTCCCAAATTAATATTTATAGTTTTGTTCATTTTTTTGTTAGTTTATGAGTGGTTACAAGGTTTACAGCTTCTACTAGCTCACCCCAAGTTGAATCTAATTCTTTTAAAAATAATTTTCCATTTTCTGTTAATCCGTAATATTTACGTGGCGGGCCGGAGGTTGATTCCTCCCAACGATAGCTCAAAAGTCCTGAATTTTTTAATCTAGTTAGTAAAGGGTAAATGGTACCTTCAACAACTAGAAGTTTTGCATCTTTTAGCTGAGATAGAATTTCGGAGGTATATGATTCTCCATTGTGTAAAACAGAGAGAATGCAATATTCCAAAACTCCTTTTCGCATTTGTGCTTTGGTGTTTTCTATATTCATAAGGTTTAATTATTATTTAAATATTATTTTATAAACTCTATTGAAAAAGGGTAGTGGTACGTTTCTCCATGAGTTGCTTTAATGCTGGCGTTTATAATTAATATAATTTTTAATAAAATTGCTGGGATAATGGCTAAAAGAAATGCTACTAGTCCAATGCCTAATGTTAAAATAGTAATTGGTATAATTAAAAGTGCTACTAAAAAGCAATACACCAAAATACTAAGTTGAAAATTTATGGCCGATTTACCATGTTCATTTATATAATCACTTTCATTTTTTTTTGCCGTCCATAAAATTAATGGAGCTATGATATTTCCTAAAGGGAAAAACCAACCTGCAAATCCACTTAAGTGTGTTAAAGAACTGTAATTTTTGTCGCTTTGAGTTATCATTTTAATTGTTTTAGTAATTTCTTATACAAATATATGGATAAAAGATAGTAATGTGCAAAACATAGTACTATAATTTAACATTTTTTTAACACAAGTGGAAAAGTGTGCCTTATAAAACTTTTTGAAATTAAATTTTGTTTGTATTTAAATAAAATGTATATTTGGTAAATTAAATACTATGAATGGCATTAAAAATACAATAAACGGTATTTTATTTTTTCAAACTTAAATTAGCAATAGTATGGGAACACTTATTAATAATGAATTAACCATTAATGAACTAAAGGATTTAGCTAAAAATCAAAATCAAGAATTAGCACACCTTCGAGAGGTCAGTTTGAAGTATCAGAACTTATTGGATAATTCCATTGATGGAATATATAGAAGTACTCCTGAAGGAAAATTTATTGAAGTTAATAACGGTTTAGTGAAAATGTTAGGTTACAAATCAAAAGATGAGGTTCTTGCATTAGACATTGCTACTGAATTATTTTTTGATGTACAAGATCGCCTTAAAAACGTAATAGAATTTAAAAATGGGAAAAAGGAGATTTACCGAATAAAAACCAATAACAATTCAGCTATTTGGGTTGAGGATTTTGGCAAGAACATTTGTGATGAAAGCGGGAATGTTTTATTTTATGAAGGTATTATACGTGATGTTTCTGAAAGGAAAAAAACAGCTAAAATTCAAAAAGTTTTATTGCAAATATCTCAGGAAGGGTATAAAATTCAAAATTTAAAAGATTTTAATGAGTTTATAAAGAATACTTTAGGAAAGATAATTGACACTTCAAATTTTTACATTGCATTTTACAACGAAGAAAAACAAACACTAAATATTCCTTTTATAACTGGTGAAGATGCCGATGAGGAATTTCCTGTTGGGAAATCAATGACTGGTTACTTAATTAAAAATAACAAGCCATTATTACTAAAATCTGAAGAGATTAAAAGGCTTATTAATACCAACGAAATTAATTTAATTGGTACATTCCCAGAAGTTTGGCTTGGGGTTCCTTTAGTGGTTGATAATAAGGTTATAGGTGCAATTGTAGTTCAGAATTATAAAAATGAAAACGCTTATGAGCAAAGTGATTTAGAGATTTTAGAATTTGTTTCTTCATATATTAGTTTAGCCGTACAACAAAACCAAAAAAAGGAAGAATTAAAAAAATTCTCAATGGCGGTTGAACAAAGTGCAAATACCATTGTTATTACTGATACGGACGGGAATATAGAATATGTGAATTCAAAATTTACAGAAACTTCGGGATATACTTATAATGAAGCGCTAGGTCAAAACCCTCGTATTCTTAATTCCGGAAATCAACCAAAGGAATTGTATAAAGTTATGTGGGAGAACATTTCATCTGGAGATGAATGGTCAGGAGAATTTCAAAATAAATCTAAAAAAGGAAATCTTTATTGGGAGCGCGTGGTTATTACCCCTATAAAGAATTTTGAAGGTAAAATTATTAATTATTTGTCTATTAAAGAGGATATAACTAAGCAAAAAGAAATTCAACATGAAATTAATGTTTCAAAGCAGATTTTAAGAAAAGTGCTGGATAATATACCAACAAAGGTTTTTTGGAAAGATATAAATTCTACATTTTTAGGTATTAATAAGGCCTCTTTTGAAGAAATGGGTGTTACCACGGAAGAAGAAGTTGTTGGTAAATCAGATTTTGATTTTCATAATTTTAATGATGCAGAGAAATACCGAGCCGATGAATTAGCTATAATGCAAAAAGGAGAACCGAAATTAAATTATCACGAAACTCAAATTAAAAATGGAAAAACCAAAAATTATATCACTAGTAAAATTCCATTTTTTGATGAGGATAATAATATCATTGGAATTGTAGGAACCTCAGAGGATATCACTAAAAGATTGGAAACTGAAAAAAAATTAAAAAAAGCAACGGAACAAGCAATTGCTGGAAATCTTTCAAAATCGATTTTTTTATCGAATATGAGTCACGAAATTAGAACTCCAATGAATGCCATTTTGGGCTATTCTCAATTGTTGCAAGATGATGCTAATTTGTCTAAAGAACAACTTTCCAATTTAAAGGTAATTAATAAAAGCGGCGAACATTTACTAAATTTAATTAATGACATTTTGGATATGTCTAAAATTGAAGCAGGTAGAATTATTCTTAAACCTTCAAATTTTGATTTGACCGAAATGATTAAAGAGGTTGAAAGTCTTTTTAAAATTAAAGCAATTGAAAAAAATATAGATTTAAATTTTACAATTTGTAAAGAAATTCCAGCATTTATTTGTGCAGACGAGTCTAAAATTAGACAAGTAGTAATAAATTTAGTAGGAAATGCCTTAAAATTCACAGCAGTGGGATTTGTTAATGTTGTAATTCAAAATTTTAAAAATAATTCAGTTCAAATTAATGTTATAGATAGTGGAAAAGGAATTTTAAAGGAGGAGCAAAAAACGGTTTTTAAACCTTTTGAGCAAGCAAAAAAAGATGGTGAAGTTAAGGATGGAACAGGTTTGGGTTTAGCAATTAGCAAAAAGTTTGCAAAATTAATGGGAGGTGATATTAAATTAAAAAGTGAATATAATAAAGGATCGGAGTTCTCATTTAAGTTTAAATATGAAATAGGAAAAACTGAAGTGACAAAAAAGATTACGGAGGTTCAAGTTACCTCTCTGTGCGAAGAAATGAAGGGGTATAAAGTTGCAATTGTTGATGATAGGTTTGAAAACAGAGATATTTTATTTAAAAAATTACATCCCCTTGGATTTGATTTACGAATGGCGGAAAATGGCCAAGAAGCTATTGACTTATATAAATTATGGAAACCTGATTTAATTTTAATGGATGTAGTAATGCCTGTAATGAATGGTGTTGAGGCTACTCGAGAAATATTACGTTTAGCAGGAAACCATGAGGTAAAAATATTTGTGGTAAGTGCTAGTGCATTAGAATCTGAACAAAAAGAAATAATGGATATTGGTGCCACTATATTTATTAAAAAACCAATAATATTTAATTCGCTTTTGGCTGAAATGCAGGATAAGGCAGGAATTAAATTTGAAATTAAAGAACCGATTAACAAGGAAGCTCAAATTCTTTGTGCAACCCCTTCTGACATTCCAGAAAATTTTAAAACTAAAATGTTAGCAGCTGCTGACGAAGGTGATTTTTTAGTTTTGAATGAAATGTTAGTTGTACTTGAGAAAGAAACGAACATGTCGTTTAAATTCATTGAAGATTGTGTAAATGAAATGGAATTTGAGCAAATAAGTAGTTGGTTAAACACATAATTTATAAGTTATGGAAAATCAAATATATACAATTCTAATTGTAGATGATAATGCTAATAATTTAAAAGTTTTAGGTGGTGTTTTATCTGAAAAAGGGTACGAATTTAGAATGGCAAAAAGTGGAATGGCTGCTTTAGGCATTTTAGAAAAAATTACTCCGGATTTAATATTACTAGATATTCAGATGCCTGAAATGGATGGTTTTGAAACATGTATTAAAATTAAAGAGAATACCATAAATGCAAAGATTCCAGTAATTTTTTTAACTGCAAATACAGATTCTGAAAGTATTAAAAAAGCGTTTAAAGCTGGAGGAGTTGACTTTATTACAAAACCTTTTAATACTGACGAGCTCTTAGCTCGTATAAAAACTCACATTAAACTAAAATGCCAAACTGAAGAATTATTTCGTCAAAATGCTACGAAAGATAAGTTTTTCTCAATAATTTCTCACGATTTAATAAATCCGATTAGCAGTATTTCTGGGTTATCAGAACTATTTTTAGAAGATATAGACGATTTAGATCAAGAAAAAATGCGAATCTATCTTAAACATATTTATGAAGCAGCAAATTTCTCTCTTGAAATTCTTCAAAACTTATTGGAGTGGGCTAGAATGCAACAAGGAAGTTTAACCTCAGTTAAAAATAATGTAAACTTAAATACATTATTGGACGATACTATGAAGGGTCATTATTCTCAGGCGATAGCAAAAGGTATTAATTTTGAAATGAGTTTAGGTGATAACTTAAAAGTTTTTGCTGATGAAAAAATGATCTCAACAGTAGTTAGAAATTTAATTTCAAATGCTATTAAATTCACAGACAAAGGAGGTGTTATTTCAATTTCTTCAGGTATTAAAGTAATTGATGATAAAACTGTTATTGAAACATCCATAAAGGATTCAGGTATTGGAATAAGTGAAGAAGATATTTCAAAACTTTTCAGAATTGAAAATAATTATTCCTCACAAGGCACTAATAATGAAAAAGGTACTGGTTTAGGATTAATTCTTTGTAAGGAATTTATAAATCAGAATAATGGAACTATTCGTGTGGAAAGTGAACCAAATGTTGGAAGTGATTTTGTTTTTACTTTAGATATGGCAAATTAATAATGATTTTTTAATATTAAATAGATTACTTCAACTGATTTTTTTTAACTTGTCCCAAAATATTTTATATGGAGGTTACAGTTACTAAAATGAACAAATTTTTAATGTTCAAATTACCGTCGGCATATTTATGTGGTGTAAAATTACGTGAATTAAATGGCTCAAAATCCGTTGTTACAGTGAGGTATAAATGGATAAATCAAAATCCGTTTAATTCTATGTATTTTGCTGTTCAATCTATGGCTGCGGAACTTTCTACAGGTGCTATTGTAATAAAAAAAATTAAAGAAAGTGGAAAAAAAATATCTATGCTAGTAACCAACCATAATGGTTCATTTTCTAAAAAAGCAGTTGGCTTAATTTCATTTACTTGTAATGATGGACCTTTAATTGACCTAGCTTTAAAAAGAACTATTGAAACAGGCGAAGGCCAAACAATTACAATGAAATCTGTTGGAACCAATGAAATGGGTGAACTTGTTTCAAGTTATGAGTTTGAATGGAGTGTAAAACTGAAATCCAATTAATTTTTTTTAGATTTCTTATTCCAGAGATTCCAATTCGTTATAATTTTTGTTTAATTTTCTCAATAGGATTCCGTAAATAATTCTGTAATAAAGATATAATAATCCGCACATTACTACCAAAACTATTATTTGTGTAATTAAAAACATATTAAAAAATTTAGATTGATCGATATTTAATTTTTCTGGAGTCATTACTTGTAAAAGCAAATCAACATCTGAAAACAGTACTATGTTAAAAACTACTGATAAAATTACATACAACCCAATGTTATAGTACACATAAAAATTAACTGTTTTACGTGTTTTAATAATATTTTTCATTAGATTATTGGTAGAGTCAGTTACTCTTATGGCTTTATGATTATTATAAAATAAATATAAAAAAACAATGCTCACGGTATAATGGAATATGTAAGAATAGCTCAATATCTTTTTTAAATGAAGTTGATCATAAATATCAAAAATTCTATCAGGAATAAATAAATTTAAAACTCCCCAAAAAATAAATTCAGCAATTCCAATAATAAAAATCCATTTAACAATTGAAGAAGATTTTTTGTGTAATAGATTGTAAATATCAGTATGTGACAAATTTGGGTAAACTTGTTTACGCTGCTGCCAATCTTTTTTTAATAATTCTAATTCATCCATAATTACGGATTTAAAATGGTTTTAAGTCGCGTTTTAATTCTATTCATTTTTACGCGTGCATTTACTTCTGAAATACCCATTGTTTCAGATATTTCTTTGTAATTTTTATCTTCTAAATACAAAAATATAAGTGCTTTATCAATATCAGATAATTGCTGAATTGCTTTGTACATAACACTTAATTGTTCCTCTTGTGTAGGGTCATATTCGGTTGATTTTATTCTATATAAAACGGCATCAAAATCTTGTGTTTGAACTTGTCTTTTAGATTTTCTGAATAGGGTTATAGCTGTATTTAGTCCAACACGATACATCCAGGTACTTAATTTTGAATCGCCTCTGAATGTCGGATATGCTTTCCATAATTGGATGGTAATTTCTTGAAATAAATCGTTATGTGATTCTTTATCAGATGTGTAAATACTGCACACTTTATGTATGATATTCTGATGGTCGTGAAATTCAGATATAAATTGTTTCTCTAGTTCTTTGGTCACAGTTCTAGTTAAAGATCGAGTTATTAGTCTTTAGTATTTCGAGAAAGTTACAAAGCTGTCAAAATAAAAATGCAACTAAGGTCATTTATTTTATATTTATAAAATAATTAGTTATTCAGATGCTTTAATTGTTTTTATAAACTTGTTCAATTCAACACCATATTTAGATTTTTTAACTTTAGCAGATAAAGAATTATTAATGGTATCTAATAATTTCACATTTGCATTGTATAATTCAGATAAAGCTACAAAAGCTGCTACTTCATAATCCGCATTATTTACTGCAAAATTAGTTGAGTATAGATATTTTTTTTTAATGAGGTTTGTTTCTTGTTCTGCAAGTTGAAGTGCCAATTCAGTATTATTACTTTTTTGGGCATCAAATTTTTCTTTAAATAAATCTAATTGTTTCCCATTAAATTTTTGAATCATTGCTTTATGTTCTTCAAAAAGAAGTTGATTTTTAGAACCAGTTATTTTAGCAGCGGTTGCAAATTTAGATAATTTTGAAGTTATTGTAATTTCTCCAGCTTCACCAAAAAATAAAATTTGTTCAACTTCATTATTATTTAATGTTAAATAATACATTTCAGGATTTTCAAGCTGATCAGAAAGTTTAAATGATTCAGATCCATCCATCTGCATAGAATCAACTGAAATAACAACAGTATCTTGTTGTTTTTGTAAGTATAAAGTTCCTTTTTTTAGACCTTCAATTTTTCCAGTAACAATCATATTTCCTATAGAATCTGACTGGCAAGATATAATGAATACAACGAAAGTTAAAAGGCTAATTAATTTTTTCATTTTAAAAGTTTAAGTCAGCTAATATCGAATATTTATTCAAATAAACATAACGTTTAGGGCGATACAATTCGCATTAATTCTGCGGTTAACATTGCCCCATAAGTTCCAATTACGTAACCAAAAACAGCAAGTAAAACACCGACTGATGCTAATGATGGATGAAATGCAGAAGCTACAATAGGAGCAGAAGCTACACCACCAACATTTGCTTGACTACCAACAGCCAAGAAAAAGAAAGGTGCTTTAATTATTTTAGCAACAATAACAAGCAAAATAATATGAGTAGAAATCCAAACTAAACCTATAAGAATTAAACCTGGATTATCTAATATTTTACTCAAATCCATTTTCATACCAATAGTGGCAACTAAAATGTAAATAAATACACTTCCAATTTTACTTGCTCCAGCACCTTCATATTTTTTTAGTTTTGTGAATGAAAGCATAATTCCAACAATTGTTGCAATACTAATCATCCAAAAAAACTGAGATCCAAATGAAGACAATGCCGAAGATTTATCGCTAACCGATTCAAAATTTGTCAATAAAAAGGATGATATTATATCTGCACCAAAATGAGAAATACTAACTACAGTAAATGCAATTGACAAAATAATTATTAAATCGGATAATGTTGGGTTAATGGTAATTTTGGAGGCATACGTAGATACTTTTTCTTTTAATTCTTCAATTGCCGAATTATCTGCGTTTAACCATTTATCAATTTTTTCCGATTTACCAATTCCCATTAAAATGGCTGCCATTAAAATATTTGCAACAACTATATCAACCAAAACCATTCCTCCATAATTTTTAGGATTGTATTCGTAAATTTCTAACATTGCGGCTTGGTTTGCTCCTCCACCAATCCAACTACCAGCCAAAGTAGCTAAACCTCTCCAAACGGCATCAGGCCCAACACCACCAACTGTTTCTGGCGAAAATGCTGAAATAATTAAAATAGCAATTGGTCCGCCAATAATAATACCTAAAGTCCCTGTTAAAAACATTATTAATGCTTTAGGTCCCAAGTTAAAAATTCCTTTTAAATCTATACTTAATGTCATTAAAACTAAAGCTGCGGGTAATAAAAATCTACTGGAAATGTAGTACAAGCTAGATTCATGTTTAATTATTTCACCTGCTTCATTTTGTGTTTCCCATTCTGGCGCTATTATTTTTGCTGAAGTAAAAATTGCGGGTAATAAGTACGCCATTAATAAAGCAGGAATAACTTTATAAAATTTTTCCCAAGCAGAAATTTTACTAGTTGAAGTATAAAAAACAAAGCCCAGTGTAAACATTAAAATACCAAATGCAATACTGTCTTGTGTAATTAATGGTGATGTGTCCATAATTTTTTTGAATTTGGGTAAAAATAACGTTTTTATGACTTTATTCATAAAAAAAGAATTTTGGGTTGCATACATTTGCACGATAAAATTTAAAAAAATGCGAATTATAAAACTTTATTTAATAATTGCTCTCTTAATAGTTTCTTGTAAAACTGCTCAAGAGGCTACAATACAAATTTCACAAGAAATTACCAGTCCTCAAATTGATACAAGAGCAATTCAAGGAGGTATGTGGATACCATCTTTATTAGAAGGTATAAATGAACAAGAAATGTTTGCTTTAGGCAGTAAAATGACTGCTAAAGATATTTATGATGTAAACAATTCTAGTTTAAAGGATGCTATTGTTCATTTTAATGGCGGTTGTACTTCAGAAATTATTTCGCCAAACGGTTTATTATTAACAAACCACCATTGTGGTTATGGAGCAATTCAATCACATTCTTCAGTAGAACACGATTATTTAGAAAATGGATTCTGGGCAATGAATTATGCCGAAGAACTTCCTAATCCTTCAATGAATGTTACATTTATTAAAAGAATTGAAGATGTTACTTCGTTAATTCTTGCTGGAGTTTCTGATGAAATGACTGAAACTGCTAAAATGAGCATCATAAATAAAAATATGGAGAACGCTGTAAAACTGGCGCAAAAAGAAGCTTGGCAAGATGCAAATGTGAAAGAATTTTATAAAGGAAACCAATACATATTATTTATTACGGAAACATTTAATGATCTTAGGTTGGTTGGTGCGCCACCGTCGTCAATTGGTAAATTTGGGTCTGATACAGATAACTGGATGTGGCCAAGACATACTGGGGATTTTTCGATGTTTAGAATTTATGCCGATATAAATAATAAACCAGCAGCTTATTCTAAGGAGAATATTCCTTATAAACCAAATCATTTTTTACCTATTTCTTTAGATGGTGTTTCGGAAGGTGATTTTACATTAGTTTTTGGTTTCCCAGGAAGAACAAACGAATATTTACCTGCTGTTGGTGTTGCTCAAATTGTAGATTTATTGAATCCAGCAAAAATTGAACTAAGAGCTAATGCACTTGGTATTGCAGATTCTTTCATGAGAACTAATAAAGAAATTAAAATTAAATATGCTTCTAAATACGCATCTACAGCAAATTATTGGAAAAAATGGATTGGAGAAAATCAAGGTATTAAAAAGTCCAAAGCTGTGGAACAAAAAAGAGCATTGGAGAAAGAATTTTTAAAAATTGTTGAGGAAAAGGATTTAGCAGGTTATAAAACATTGTTGTCTGATTTTGAACAACTTTACAAAGACATTGAAAATGTTTCCTTAGCACGTGATTATTGGTCGGAAGTTGCCCTAAGAAATGTTGAATTATTAGGTTTTTCATTTAGACTTTATCAGCTTGAACAAGTATTTGAGAAGAGCGGAGCAGCAGCATTCGAAAAATCTAAAGTAGCAACCTTATCGAGATTTGAAGCTATGTATGGAGACTATAGTCCAACAGTTGATAAACCTGTTTTTGAAAAATTGGTTACTATTTACGCTCAAAAATCTCCAAAAGAATATTTGCCGGCAACTATGTTGAAATCGAATTTTTCTACTATTACAAATGACATTTACACAAAATCTAAATTAACGTCATTAAAAGGTGTTCAGGAATTACTAACAGGTTCGCCAGAGGAAGTAATTAAAAAAATAAATGCAGATAAAGGATATGCCTTTGGAAAGGAATTGCACACTATGTTTTATACTACCGTTGAACCTAAATTTCAATTGCTAAATTTGGAAATAGAGGCCATTCAGAAAAAATATATGAAGGGATTAATGGAAGTATTTCCAACCAAAAGATTTTTTCCAGATGCAAATAGCACTTTGAGAGTTACTTACGGGCAAGTAAAAGGGTATGAGCCTGCAGATGGTATATATTACAATTCAACAACATACTTAGATGGTGTATTGGAGAAATATATTCCAGGGGATTATGAGTTTAGTATTCCTCAAAAATTAATTGATTTATATAATGCTAAAGATTTTGGGCCATATGCAGAAAATGGTAAAATGCCTGTTAATTTTATTGGTACAAACCATACCACAGGTGGTAATTCTGGCAGTCCAGCAATTGATGCTCATGGAAATTTAATAGGATTAAATTTTGATAGAGTGTGGGAAGGAACGATGAGTGATATGAATTACGACCCTGATATTTGTAGAAATATTATGGTAGACATCCGATATGTTTTATTTATTGTTGATAAATATGCAGGAGCAACCAATTTAATTAATGAAATGAAACTAGTTCACCCAAAAAAATAATCCGAATCTAAATATATTTTAAACCAATGAAAATAATAAAATTTTATATAATAATAGCCATAGCGTTTTTAACGCTTCAAATGCAAGCACAAGTATCAACTAAAGTCGATACAAAATCAATTCAAGGCGGTATGTGGGTTCCTTCATTATTAGAAGGAATGAATGAAAATGAGATGATGCAGCTAGGAATGAAAATGTCTGTAAAAGATATTTATGATGTAAACAATTCAAGTTTAAAAGATGCAATTGCTCATTTTGGAGGAGGTTGTACTTCAGAAATGATTTCTCCAAACGGCTTGTTATTAACCAACCACCACTGTGGTTTTGGTGAAATTCAGGCACATTCATCTGTTGAAAATGATTATTTAAAAAATGGTTTTTGGGCGAAAAATTACAGCGAAGAATTACCCAATGAAGGTTTAAGTGCCACTTTTATTAAAAGAATTGACGATGTAACTGTTGATATTTTTGTAGGAGTTACTCTGGAAATGAGTGAGGCTGATAAAATGAAATTGATCAATCAAAATATTTTAAAAGTTGCGAAAGCTGCTCAAAAGGAAGAATGGCAAAACTCATTTGTAAGATCTTTTTTTAAAGGAAATCAATACATGTTATTTGTTACAGAAACATTTACGGATGTTCGTTTGGTTGGTGCACCACCCACGGCAATTGGAAAATTTGGAGCTGATACGGATAACTGGATGTGGCCACGCCATACTGGTGATTTTTCTATATTTAGAATTTATGCCAATGCAGCTAATAAGCCTGCAGATTATTCAAAAGATAATGTGCCGTACAAACCAGATCATTATTTCCCAATTTCATTAGATGGAGTTGAAAAGGATGATTTTTCTTTAGTTTTTGGTTTTCCAGGGAGAACAAATGAATATTTACCTGCTGTTGGAGTTGAACAAATAGTAAATGTATTGAATCCTGCGAAAATTGAAATTAGAGAAAACGCACTTAAAATAGTTGATTCTTATATGCGTAAAGATGCCGATATAAAAATTAAATATGCTTCAAAATATGCTTCAATAGCAAATTATTGGAAAAAGTGGATTGGTGAAAATCAAGGAATTCATCAAACAAAAGCAGTTTCTTTAAAAAGAGATGCTGAAAAAGATTTTACAAAAATTGTTAATGAGAAAGATTTAGTAGGTTATAAAACCTTGTTATCAGATTTTGAAAGACTTTACAAAGAAATTGAAAACGTTTCATTGGCTCGTGACTATTGGTCTGAAGTAGCTATGCGAAATGTTGAATTATTAGGTATCACTTTTAGAGTTTATCAATTGGAACAAGCCTTTATAAAAGGTGGTGCAAGCGCATTTGAAAATGCTAGAAAATCAACCATAAGTCGTTTTGAAGGAACTTATAAAGATTATAGTGCAGTGGTTGATAAGCCTGTTTTTGAAAAATTAGTAAAATTATATGCAGATAAATCGCCAAAAGCTTATTTGCCTAAAAACATTATTGGGGTAAATTTTGCAACCTTAACAAATGACATTTATTCAAATTCAAAACTTACTACTTTCCAAGGAGCTAGTGAATTATTGTCAGGAACGCCTGAAGAAGTTATTAAAAAAATAAATAAAGATAAAGGATATGTTTTTGGAAAAGAGTTACATGCTTCTTTTTACAATAATATTGAGCCAAAGTTTCAGGAGTTAAATCTTCAAATTGAAGCGGTACAAAAAGAATATATGAAAGCCTTGATGGAAGTCTTTCCAAGTAAACGATTTTATCCTGATGCTAACAGTACATTAAGAGTAAATTATGGTTTGGTGCAAGGTTACAGTCCAAAAGATGGAATTACATATGTTGAAAAAACATATTTAAATGGTGTGATGGAAAAATATATTCCTGGTGATTATGAGTTTGATGTTCCTCAAAAATTACAAGATTTATACCATGCAAAAGACTACGGACCATACGGCGAAAACGGAAAAATGCCTGTGAATTATTTATCTACCAACCACATGACTGGTGGTAATTCTGGAAGTCCTGTTATAGATGCACATGGAAATTTAACTGGTTTAGCTTTTGATACTACTTGGGAAGGAACTATGAGTGATTTGCATTTTGATGCTGATATAGTTAGAAGTATTTCAGTTGATATTAGATACGTTTTATTTATTATTGATAAATATGCGGGTGCTAAAAACTTAATTGATGAAATGACTTTGGTTCATCCAAAAAAGAAATAAATTAGAGTTCACAATCTTTTAACAAAAAACTCCAAATTTTCATTTGGAGTTTTTTGTTATCACACTATTATTCAGGCGTTTTATCTTTGGGTAATCTTTTAGCATCTTTTAGGTATTGGTTTAACATCCATTCTAACTGACCGTTAGTGGAACGAAATTCATCAGCAGCCCATTTTTCTATAGTTTTAAGCATATCTTCATTGATGCGTAGGGCAAATGCCTTTTTTTTACTCATAATTAAATTCTAATTTCACTTATAAATTTTAAAATAGTTGAAGTTAATTCATCCATAATTGGTAAATCCGGATTGTAATAAGACTGCATATTTTCATTTAAGTCACCCTTAATTTCCTTAAAAATATGATTCATATTTTCGATTAATTGAAGTTGAGAAGTTGATTTTGCTGCATGCAATAATTCAGCATCTGTAACACTTACTTGGATATCGTTTGTTCCGTTTATAATCAAAATAGGAATCCTTAATTTTTTTAGTTCCTCTTGTGGATTGTATTTCATCCAAGATATTAAAAATGGTTGAACAGATTTGTTAAAAATGGAAATTAACATTGGATTAAATTCATCAACCGTATTTCCTTTTTTAAGTTCAGTTATAATTCTAACAGTTTCATCTTTTAAAAAGGGAGCTTGTTTTGAAATTTGTTCTACTAATATTTCATCAATTGTTCTTCCAGCTCCAGCAATAGATATAAAACCATCTACATCAGTTGTACTAGCAATCATTCCAACTAAACTTCCTTGACTATGGCCAGCCACAATTATTTTTGAATACGTAGTAGCCATTTTAAAGTGCTGAATTACAGTTTTGATCTCTTCAATAAAAATATCAAAAGTTAAATAATCTATTTTTTCTTTATTGTCTTTTGTGTAAGAAAGCACGCTTTTATCGAAACGATACGTCGCAATATTATTTTCAGCCAAGCCTTCTGCTAAAAACTTTAACGAATTGTTTTTTGTTAAAGATGAGTTTCCATTTCTATCTGTTGGGCCCGACCCAGGGATTAAAATTAACAATACACTTTTTTTTACAAAATTGGGTGTTAAAAGGGTGCCGTTTATAGTAACTGAATTAGTGGGAATACTTAATTCTGTTTCAGAATAATACTTCTCTTGCGCAACAGCAAAAGTTGAAATAAATGTTAGTATTAATGTTAATTTAATATTCATTTACTGCGACTTTGTCTTTATAAGTATCAATTGTTCTTTGAATTTCTTCCTTTTTTTGGGTCCCAATTAAAATTTTTTTACCGTTTTTTAGCTCTAATTGTAATCCAACATCTCCTTTTGTTGTAAATGATTTTCCTCTTTTTTTTCTGAAACTAAATTTTATTCCCCAACCTCCAAATTCTGAAATAGCATCATAATTTCTAATAGAAATTTTAGAAATATTGTTCCAGGCTATAAATTGATATTTAAGATGAAAAGGAAAATATTTATAGTAAATTCCTTTTTCGTCAATTCTAGTTTTTAATTTTAATAAAACAAACAAGAAAATCACCAGTGATAAAACAATTATACCACTAAATGCACCAATTTGCTCTCCAGAGTTAGCACTTTTGAGTTGCTCCAATTCTTTATATAGAGAGCCAACAACTACAATAAACCCAATGGATAAACCTATAATTACTAAAGGTTGATTCATTTTTTGCTCTTCAATAAATACTTTCATTTTACCTGTTTTTATCTCTTTCCAATAATGCAGTTACTTGAGTAGTCTGGCTTCCATAAATGTTTACTACACGCCATCCTTGACTACCAAATGTGTTTAATTCTTTTTCAAATTTTTCTTGACTATCTGTCCAGCTGAATTTTTGATTGATGAATTTATATTCTTTCATTTTAGAGTATTAAAAAAGTATTGATATCAATGATTCTATTAACGTTATTACTAAATGCAAAATGTATAAGCTCATTTTCTAGTGGTTTAAAGTTCCTGTATTCACAATTGGTGTTGCATCTTTATCAGAACATAATACAACCATTAAATTACTTACCATTGCAGCTTTTCGTTCTTCATCTAAATCAACTACATTATTTTTACTCAATTTATCCAACGCCATTTCTACCATGCTAACAGCACCTTCCACAATTTTATGCCGTGCAGCAATAATAGCGGTAGCTTGTTGACGTTTTAACATGGCGCTTGCAATTTCTTGTGCATAAGCCAAATAACCTATTCGTGCTTCTAAAACCTCAATACCAGCCATATCTAAACGCTCAGAAAGTTCTTTTTCTAAAGCTTCACTTACTTCATTTACACTAGCTCTTAAAGTTATTTCTTCAGCTTGCCCATCATCCTCAAAATTATCATATGGATATAAACTTGCTAATTTTCTTACGGCAGCATCAGATTGAACGCGAACAAAATTCTCGTAATTATCAACATCAAAAGCTGCTTTATAAGTGTCTTTTACTTTCCACACAGCAATAGTGCTTATCATAATTGGGTTTCCTAATTTATCATTTACCTTAACCCGTTCACTGTCGAAATTACTAGCTCTTAATGAAATGCTTTTTTTAGTATAAAATGGATTTGCCCAAAAAAAACCATTTTCTTTAACGGTACCAATGTATTTACCAAAAAGGAGAATCACCTTTGAAGTGTTTGGGTTTACTAAAAAGAATCCGGGCATTGTTAGAATTGTTAAAAATAGTAAAATAAAAAATAAAAAAATAGTAGAAGTTACTATTGCAAATATACCCCCAGCTACAAATAATGCTAAAACAAATAACATAATAAAGCCATTTGTTACTTTAATTAATTTTTCTTGTGTCATGATTTTATTTTTAAAAATGATATTAAATTGATATCATAAAGATATATATAAAATTTTGATATTTCCTAATTTTTCTCAAACAATATTTTTTATCTTAGCAAAAATTTAAAACATGAAAACTATTCGCTTTGTTTGTATCATTATTGCTTTTTTTAGTGTTCAAATAAATATAAATTCAGCTTCGCCAGATTGGGGTTCAACAGGACATAGAACCGTTGGAGAAATTGCTGAAAATTACATTAATAGTAAAACAAAACGCAAAATTGCTGAACTATTAGACGGACAAAGCTTGGCGATAATAGCAACTTTTGGTGATGATATAAAATCGGATAAACAGTATAATTATATAGACACTTGGCATTATATAAATATGCCTTTTAATGTAAAATATGAAGACTCTGAGAAAAACGAAAAAGGAGATTTAGTTACTGGAATAGAAAAATGTAAACAAGTATTATTGGATAAAAATGCGACTAAGGAAGATAAAGCTTTTCATTTAAAAATACTCACGCATTTAATTGGAGATTTACACCAACCTATGCATATTGGTAGAGCAGAAGATAAAGGAGGTAATACCATTCAATTACAATGGTTTGGCGATGGTACAAATTTACACAGGTTATGGGATAGCCAAATGATTGACCATTATAAAATGACATATACAGAATTAGCAAATAACACAAATAAAATAAGCAAAACTCAAGTCAAATTTTTGCAACAAGGAACCGTTGTAGATTGGGTGAACGAAATGCAATTGAAAACTATAAAAGTATATGGTTCGGTAGAGGTTGGCGAAAAATTGGGTTATAATTATATGTACGAAAACTTCGAATTAGCTAGAACACAATTACAAATTAGTGGTATTAGATTAGCAAAAGTTTTGAATGATTTGTTTTCTTAACATCTTGTTATTCAAACAAAATATAATGTAAAGGTAGTTTTAAGATTATTTACCTTTTACCTTGCTATTTATTATACGTATTCCAACGTCTTTCTTCTCTTTTTAAAAGGGATAAAAATTTCGGAGGAGTATCAATTTTAATATGAACTTTTTCAAACGATTTTGGGTGTAAAAAAGTCAGTTCGGTGGCTGCTAAAAAAAGTCCTTTTCCAACATGTACATTTTCTAAATTTCCGTATAGTTTATCACCAAAAATGGGATAATTAATAGATGATAGATGAATTCTTATTTGATGCGTTCTTCCTGTTTTTGGACTCACTTTTAAGCACGATAAATCGTTGTATTTTAAAGATTTTATAATTTTTATTATTTCAAATGTAGTCTCAGCTTCCTTTTCTTCAATTGGGGTAGTTATTTTTTGATTTGTAAGAACTTTTCCAACCACAATAGTGCAATATTTTTTTTGAATACTGTTATTTTTAAATTGATTTTGTAACTCAACTTGGGCTGTTTTTGTTTTTGCAATTAATAGTAAACCAGATGTTTGACTATCTAATCTATGCAATGGAGTTGGCCAGGGGAGCGCGTCAATGCAGTTGCTTTTTTCAAGGTTAAATGGCAAAGCATTGTAAACTGTTTTAAAATAATTGCCGCTCACAATTAATCCGGCAGGTTTGTTAATTATTGCAATATGGTTATCTTCCAAAATAATTGGAAGTATGCACTCAAATATTTTTGGTTGTTTTTGCGGACTTTCTAAAAGTTCTAAAACAAAACCATTTTGAACCCACGTGCCCATTTGTGCCACATTTCCATTTGCAAGAATTTGCCCTCTTTTAATTGCTTTTTTGATACCGCTATTTGAAGGAATAAAATCTTTAAAGATAATAGTCGCATAATCTTGTAATCGAATGTAACTTTCAATATTTGAGGCTGTATGTGACGATATAGTTTTGATAGTTTTATTTTTTGGTTAGGGTCTATTTAAGAGACTTTTAAAGTACCATAAAGTTACAAGGTAATTTTTTTATTTATTTCTTTAACGTTAAAAATGAAAAGGTATGTTTTAAAATCGAAGATTAAAGAAGGTTTTTAAATTTCAATAGTTCCACAATTTCTTTATAGTCAAAAGAAAAATTTAATTTTATAGCTTCACTATAAGTAAACCAATTAAAATCGGTTACTTCTTCCACTTGAATTTTAATGGTACCAGACCAATTGCCTAAAAAACGGTAATAATTTCTATCTTGCCACACACCTGTTTTAATAATTTCGGTTGGTAGAAATTCAAGATTACATTCTTCTTTAACTTCTCTAATAACATTTTGCTCAGCTGTTTCCCCTTTTTCTGCTCTTCCGCCAGGGCAACCCCAAAAACTAGGGTAATTTTGTGTGTATGTGGAACGTTGTAATAGTAAAATCTTTTTATCTTGTAAAATAATACCCGATGCAGCAAGAATCATGTTAAACTATTTTTTAATTATTCCGAGTGTTGCAGTATAGCCAGTTGGTAAATTCCATTCTTTGGAAGAAATTACAGTTCCGTTTTCATCATAAACTGTTAATTCAGCTGTATTTGGACCTGATAGTCCCTGATTTAAAGCTTGAAAGTCTATTCTATTATAACCAGGAACCAAAGTTAAATAGAGCACGTAATAGTTTCCTTTTAATCCAATATTTGTGCTAACTATTTGTTCATTTTGAAAAATACGAATGCGATCTCCATCAACATAGCTATGATCTCTACATTCAATTCGAACAGTTTTAGAAGTACTAGAGATGGTTCCTAAACTCATATTACTTTCTAATTTTTTGTTGGTAACATCTTTTCCTTCCCAATATTTTTTAACAATAATATCTTTATTTTCTGGTAATGTTTCCATTAAAAAATTATGATTTTTAATAGTTGGATTTGTACTTTTTAACGACTTTGAAATAGCTTCTGGATTTATCTTATTGTCAATATTTAAATCGAAATCTATAGGAGGAGTAATTTTCATTTTTGCAGAAGACGCTGGTATTTGAATATTTCCTTTTTTGATATTTTTTTCTCCATCTAGTATTTTAATTTTGGAGGTATCTACTTGGCTGTACACAGAAAAAGTACCAAAAAGGATAAGTGTAAATAGTAAATTTTTAAAATTAAAAAGTTTCATATAATTCATTTTGAAAAATATCACAATAAAAATGCCAAATGCTAATATTCTTGGGTAAAAGTAATAAAAAATGCCTCAATTACTATTGAGGCATTTTATTAATTGTTTGTTAAACTATCTAATTAACTTTTTAATAATGACTATTTAATCATTTCAAAACTTCGTTTTATAAACTGAGTCAACGCTTCACCCTGCAATAAACCTTGTGAAAGTTTTGCTAAATCAAACGCTTGATTAATTAATTTTTCTTGTTTCTTTTTGGTTTTAGTATTTAAAATTTCAACCACTAATTCATTGTTGGTATTTACTACTAAATTGTACATATCTGGAAAATTACCCATTCCCATAAATCCTCCACCACCAGAAGCTTGCATTTCTTTCATTCTACGCATAAATTCTGGTTGGGTAATAATAAACGGACTTGCTGAAGAATCTAATGCCTCTAATTGAACGCTGTAATTTTCTTTAGGCACAATTTCTTCAATTAACGGTTTTAAAACATCTAGTTGTTCATCAGACAACTTGCTTATTTTTGTTTCATCTTTATTAATCAAATTATCAATATGGTCTGCATCAACACGTGCAAAGTGAATGTTTTCTTTAGAACCTTCAATTTTTTGCATTAAATGAGAAATGATTGGCGAATCAAGTAATAAAACTTCGTATCCTTTTTCTTTTGCAGTTTCTATATAACTATGTTGATTTTTCTCATTAGATGCATATAGAATTACCAATTTATTATCCTTGTCTGTTTGAAGTGGTTTAATTTTTTCTTCCAATTCGGCAAACGTAAAATAATTTCCATCTACCGTTGGATACAATGCAAATTTATCTGCTTTTTCATAGAATTTATCTTCTGAAAGCATTCCGTATTCAATAATGATTTTAATATCGTTCCATTTTTCCTCAAACGATTTTCTATCATTGTTGAATAAACTTATTAATTTGTCTGCTACTTTTCTGGTAATGTAACTTGCTATTTTTTTAACAGCTCCATCAGCTTGTAAATAAGATCTGGAAACATTTAAAGGAATATCTGGTGAATCTATAACTCCACGAAGCATTTGTAAAAAATCTGGTACAATTCCTTCTACATTATCAGTTACAAACACTTGATTTTGATATAATTGTATTTTGTCTTTGGTTGGATCTAAGTTTTTATGCAATTTTGGAAAATACAAAATACCCGTTAAATGAAATGGATAATCTACATTTAAATGAATATTAAATAAAGGATCTTCAAATTGCATTGGATACAGTTCTCTGTAAAAATCTTTATAATCTTCGTCTTTTAAATCGGTTGGGTTTTTAGTCCAAGCTGGTGTAGGATTATTTACAATATTATCAACCGTAATTTTTTCTCGCTTTGCATCTTTTTCAGCTCCTTCTGGCAATGGTAATGTTTCTTCACGAGTTCCAAATTTAATTGGAATAGGCATAAATTTATTGTACTTATTTAAAAGTTGCTCAATTCGGCTTTTTTCTAAAAACTCCAAAGAATCATCGTCAATATGTAATACAATTTCAGTTCCTCTATCTTTTTTTTTTGTTTCTTCTAACGTATATTCCGGACTTCCATCACATTCCCAACGAACTGCTTTTGAACCTTTTGTGAATGATTTTGTAAAAATTTCAACTTTACTAGCCACCATAAAAGAAGAGTAAAATCCTAAACCGAAATGGCCAATAATTCCTGTGTCTTCAACTTTATCTTTGTATTTTTCTACAAATTCTTCAGCGCCTGAGAAGGCCATTTGATTAATGTATTTTTCAACTTCATCACCAGTCATACCAATACCTTGGTCAATAATTCGTATTTCTTTTTTGTCTTTATCAATTTTCACTTCAATCATAGGAGTTCCAATATCTCCTTTAATTTCACCTAAGGTTGATAAATGTTTTAACTTTAAGGTTGCGTCTGTTGCATTCGAAATAAGCTCACGTAAAAATATTTCGTGATCAGAATACAAGAATTTTTTAATGATGGGAAAAATATTTTCAGCAGTTACTTTAATACTTCCAGTAGTCATATATTTTAGTTTTTAAGTTTTATTTACATGATTACTTGTCAAAAAAAATACCAAAAACTAAATTATGACAAACTGACACTTCTTTTAAAATAAAAACATTAATTTTCAATCTTAAAATTTGATTTTGGCTAATTTTTTTTCAATGGAATTTGATTATGTTATTATAGGTAGTGGTTTTGGAGGCTCAGTTGGCGCATTGCGATTGTCTGAAAAAGGATATAAAGTATTGGTTATTGAAAAAGGGAAATGGTTTAAGGCAGAAGATTTTCCAAAAAATAATACTGAAGTAAAAAAATGGATTTGGGAACCAAAACTTAAAATGAAAGGGTTTTTTAAAATGACCTTTTTAAATCATGTGACGGCTTTGTCCGGAGTGGGTGTAGGTGGAGGTAGCCTAACCTACGCCAATACGTTACCGGTACCAAAGAAGGAGTTTTTTAATAGTGGAAGTTGGGGAAAATTGAATAATTGGGAACAGATTTTAGCACCTTTTTACGCCTCAGCATATTCAATGTTAGGAGCGTCTGTCAATCCAATTTTATTTGAAGCTGATAAAGCATTGCAAAATATAGCAAAAGAAATTGGTATAGAAAATCAGTTCGAAGCAACCAAAGTAGCGGTATATTTTGGTGAGCCAGGAGTTAAGGTAAAAGATCCTTATTTTAGTGGAAAAGGACCAGACAGATCGGGTTGTACTTTTTGTGGTGCTTGTATGACAGGTTGCAGATTTAACTCAAAAAACACCTTAGATAAAAACTATTTACATTTAGCCCAGCAACTTGGAGCACAAATTAGCGCAGAAAAAGAAGTTTTTGATGTTATTCCTATTGATAATTTAAATGGTGAGGATGGTTATACAATTCATTATAAATCTAGTTTTAATAAAAGGGAGAAGTATACAGTAACAACAAAAGCTATTATTTTTGCTGGTGGTGTTTTAGGAACAGTTCCTTTATTATTAAAACTAAAACAAAAATCTCTTCCAAAGCTATCAGAAATGGTTGGTTGTAATGTTCGAACAAATAACGAATCGTTATTAGGTGTTACTTCTATTAATAAAAATGCTACAAACTACAATAAAGGAATTGCCATTGGTTCTATTTTACACGCCGATAAAAATAGCCATTTAGAGGTGGTACGTTACGGAGATGATTCACATTTTTTTAGATTATTAACGGTGCCATTTGTGTATTCAAAATATGCATTATTCAGATTTTTTGGAATTTTTGGATTATTTTTTGTGAAACCTATTATGCTTTTCAAAACTATTTTTGCTAAAAATTATGCTAAACGATCTACGATATTATTGTTTATGCAGACTTTAGATAGCACATTACGACTTAAATTAGGGACAATAACCAAGCTTAAATCGGTAAAAGAACAGGGTAAAGCACCGACTGCTTTTATTAAGGAAGCTCAAGAATTGGCTAAAAAATTCGCAAAACAAGTGAATGGAATTCCATACGCTAATTTTACCGATGTTTTGTTTGGAATACCAACAACCGCGCATATTTTAGGAGGCGCAGTAATGGCAGAAGATAATTCAAAAGGGGTAATTGACAAAAATTGTAACGTTTTTGGCTATAAAAATATGATGGTTTGTGATGGAAGTATTATTTCTGCTAATCCTGGAGTAAATCCGTCATTGACAATAACAGCAATTACTGAATATGCAATGAGTAACATCCCAATAAAAAACACTAAAATTTAACGTTTACTTAATGGAAAAACAAGACTTTATATTAATAGAAGGCTATAAACATATAAGATATATTCAAAAAAAATTTGATGAAAATGAAATGATTAAAAGAGCATCTGATTTTTTCAATTATAATAACCAAAGAAGATCTATTCGCGATTTTTCTGATAAACCTGTTCCTTTTGAAATTATTGAAAATATCATTAAAACAGCATCTACAGCACCTTCAGGTGCTAATAAGCAACCTTGGACGTTTTGTGTTGTAAAAAGCCCAGAAATTAAAAAGAAAATCAGAATAGCTGCTGAAGTAGAAGAACAAAAAAGTTATGAAGAAAGAATGAGTGATGAATGGTTAGACGATTTAAAACATTTGGGCACAGATGCCAATAAACCTTTTTTGGAAAAGGCTCCTTATTTAATTATTGTTTTTAAAAGACCTTATGAAGTTGATGGTAATGGTGAAAAATGTCAAAATTATTATGTAAATGAATCGGTTGGTTTAGCTTGCGGTTTCTTGATTTCTGCCATTCATAATGCAGGTTTAGTTACATTAACACATACTCCAAGTCCAATGCGTTTTTTAGAAAAAATATTAAACAGACCATCAAATGAACGTGCTTTTTTAGTGTTACCTGTTGGGTATGAGGCAGAAAAAACGTATGTGCCTGATATTGAGCGAAAAGCTCTAAATGACGTTATGGAATTATATTAAAAAAGGCAGCTTAAAACTGCCTTTTTTAATAAACTAATGTTTTATTTCGACTTCTTTTTTTAGAATTGGTTTTTCAACTGTTTCTTTATTTTTCACATAGGTTTCTAACCACTGATCTTGTTCCCAAAGCATATGTAACACAGATTCTTCAGCGCTATACCCATGACTTTCTTTTGGAAGCATTACTAAACGAACTGGTGCTCCAAGTCCTTTTAATGCATTGAAATATCTTTCGCTTTGCAAAGGATAAGTACCTGAATTATTATCTGCCTCACCATGTACGAGCAATAATGGAGTTTTCATAGTATGTGCGTGCATAAACGGCGACATAGTATTATAAACTTCTGGAGCTTCCCAATAATTACGTTCTTCACTTTGAAATCCAAAAGGTGTCAGTGTTCTATTATAAGCACCGCTTCTTGCAATACCTGCAGCAAATAAATTAGAGTGTGCAATAAATTAGCGGTCATAAATGCACCATATGAATGTCCGCCAACAGCAACTTTAGTTCGGTCTATGTACCCTAAATTATCAACGACGTCAATTGCTGCCTTTGCATTTGAGACTAATTGTTTAATAAAAGTATCATTAGGTTGATCATTACCTTCACCTACAATTGGGAAAGAGGCATCATCTAGTACTACGTAGCCACGAGTTACCCAATAGATAGGCGATCCATAATTTGGATAGGTAAATTCATTAGAATTTGAAGTGCTTTGACCGGCGCTACTTTTATCTTTAAATTCACGTGGATATGCCCACATTATCATTGGATATTTTTTTCCTTTTATATAATTTGTTGGTAGGTACAAGGTTCCAGATAATTCTAAACCATCCTCTCTGTTGTACTTGATAACTTCTTTGTAAACATTTTGAATACTTTTATAAGGATTTTCAAATTTTGTTAAAGGAACTAAACCAGTTTGTTTTTTAATATTTCGAATGTAATAATTTGGGTATTCATTTTTAGATTCAATTCTTACAATTAATTCTCCCTTTTTCATGTCTAAAGCTGAGGAAAGATCTTCAATTTTATTGGTTAAGTTAGATTGGTAAAGCCGGGTAGTTTTTAAAGTTTTAAGGTTTATTTCGTCAACAAAAGGGAATTTCCCCTTTTCACTAAACCCGTCACCAATTAAATAAGCATTTTCATTAACTAAGTCTAGCGTGTAACGTCCATATTCATTTCTTTTAGTTACAAACCTGCCAGGATCACTGTAAGTATCTTGATAATTTCTGTCTGAAATAATAATTGGTTTTATGTTATTATTTGAAGGATTAAAAATATAGGATTTAGTGTTTCTTGTATTCCACCAACGATCATTGGCTATTGCTATTTCATTAGTACCCCATTCAATTCCAGCAAAACGACCTATTGTTTTTAATAAAGACGTTGCATTTCCATTAAAAGGAGCGTTTAGTTCAAATATTTCATCTCTATGTGTAACGTCGTTTTCAGGATTACCCTCATCCAATGCCTCACACCAAATTATCGTAGCAGGTTTATCATCTCTCCACGATAGGTTTCTCATTCCTTTTCTTACAGCCATAAAACCTTGTGGTAAATCTTCAATTAAAGGTACTTCAAGAATGGTACTTATAAGTTTTCCATTAGTGTCAAAAATGGTTGTTTTTGAAGGAAATCTATCATAAGGTACTAAATATGAAAATGGTTTTTCAACAGTTGTAATCATTATGTAATTTCCATCTGGTGAAAACGATAACTCATCGTACATTGCATTTCCTTTCCAAATGGTTTTTTGACCTTCGAGTGTAATTTTATATATTTCAGAAAGCGTTAATTGTTCAAAATTATGCTTATCGGATACGTTTTTTAATAAATCTTGATAGGTTCTGTTTTGAGCTTTTACCCCTTTTTCACTTACAGAAATTGTGGGTCCAGTAGGAACAGCTGTTTTAGTGTTGATAAGTAATTTTTTATCCTTTGAAATTAGTTTAACTAATAAAGCATTATTGTCTTTAAACCAAGAAAAAGGTTGTCCAGTATTTGCGTTAACATTTGCTTCTGTTATTTTTTTTACCGATTTATGTTCAATATCTATAATCCATAATTCAACTCCAGTACTTATTGTATTGGTAAAAGCCATCATTTTTTGATTGGGAGACCATGAGAAGTTTGAAAATCGACCGTTTAATGGCAATCCTATTGGAGCTTCGTCCTTATTATTTCTACCAACACGAACTTTTATGGAAGTGTAATAACGTTCTCTACTGCTAATATTGGTTATTGGATTAATGCGAAGGCCACCTAAACGCATTTCTGTTTCAGAAAGTTCTTCAATACTTTTAAAATTAGAACGGTACAAAAACACAAAGTTCTCACCTTTATTGTCCATTCTCATTAATGGAGCCAAAGGAGCGTTAACTAGTTCGAGAATTTCTTTTGGAGGTTTTTGATAGGTTAAGTTTTCTTGAGAGTGTATAAACGAACCAAAAAAATAACGATTAGAAATAGAATATTTTTCATTTACAACGAATTAAGTGAATAGAATTAAGGTACTAAAATAAGAAACAAAAATGTTTTTTTAACCAAAATAGGGTTAAAATAATTTTATAAGGAAGAATAATTATTTGTTTAACTAATTGAAACGTAAAAATAGTTTTTACTATTAATTTTTTTATTCTCAACAATGTTTTTCAAAGAAAAAAAACTAAAAATTTGATGCAAAGCTGGGTTAAAATTAATAATTTGAACTAGTTAATTTGTAAATCACGTTTTTATCCATTGATTTAGAAAATTGAAAATTTAACTTCTGCATTAATTTTATGGAAGGTTCGTTTTTAGTATGTGTAAATCCTGTAATGCTTTTCAATTTTAATTCTTCTAACCCATAATTTAAAACTTGTTCTAAGGCTTCAGTCATATATCCATTTTTTTGATAATTGGGGTGTAATTCAAAGCCAATTTCAGCAGAGGTTAAATCGGGATTAAAACACCATAAACATATAGTTCCAATTAATTTATTGGTTTCTTTTAAAATAAGTGCCCAATAAATAAATTCATTATTAGAAATTCCATCACTTATTTTTTTTATAAATGCAGTGGTTTCTTCCTCGGATTTATCACATTCTTTATCTACAAATTGTACAATTTCAGGATGAGATCTAAGCAAATATAATTCGTTTAAATAATTGTTGCTTAAATTTTTTAACAATAATCTGTCACTTTTTAAAAATGGGAAAGGGTTAAAATTCAATGTTTTTGGCATTTTTTTAATATTAAGAAAAAAAATAGTAACTTTTGGTGCATTTTAAACTGATAATCAATATTTTACAATCTATGTAATAAAAGTTACAATTTATGTTCGAATTATGGAATCAATAAAAATATAGTTGTAAAAATATGAAGTTTTTAGTATGTTTGATTTTAAATGGTAAAAATAAATAAATATGTATAATTCTAAAATTACAGGTTTGGGTTACTATGTGCCAGACAATATAGTAACAAATGCTGATTTGACTAAAATGATGGATACCTCTGATGAGTGGATTCAAGAAAGAACTGGTATTCAAGAGAGAAGATGGATTGTTGAAGGAAGTGAAGACACTTCTTCTGTTATGGGTGCTAAAGCTTCTCGAATTGCAATTGAAAGAGCTGGATTAACAAAAGATGATATTGATTTTATAATTTTTGCAACACTTAGTCCTGATTATTATTTTCCTGGTGGTGGGGTGCAATTGCAAGAAATGTTAGATTTAAAAACTGTTGGTGCATTAGATGTTAGAAATCAATGCTCAGGGTTTGTTTATTCACTTTCTGTAGCGGACCAATTTATTAAAACAGGAATGTATAAAAACATATTGGTAGTTGGGGCTGAATTTCATTCAGGAGGTTTAGATAAAACAGATAGAGGTAGAGGTGTTACCGTGATTTTTGGTGATGGAGCAGGTGCAGCTATTTTATCGAGATGTGAAGATAATAACAAAGGAATATTATCGTCTCACCTTTTTTCAGAAGGAAAACATGCCCAAGAATTAACAGTAATTTCACCAAGTATTAAACATTGGGTTCCTGCTATATTAGCTGCAAATGATGAAAGTGATGAATCTTATTTTCCATATATGAATGGAACGTTTGTTTTTAAACATGCGGTTGTTCGTTTTTCTGAAGCTATTGTTGCAGGATTGCAAGCAAATAGTTTGCAAGCATCAGATATTAATATGCTAATTCCACATCAAGCAAATTTAAGAATTTCGCAATTTGTGCAGAAAAAATTTGGTTTACGCGATGATCAGGTTTATAACAACATTATGAAATATGGAAATACCACAGCCGCTTCTATAATTATTGCCCTTTCTGAAGCATGGGAAAAGGGAAAAATAAAAGATAATGATATTGTTGTTTTGGCAGCATTTGGTAGTGGATTTACTTGGGGAAGTGTTATTATTAGATGGTAAATTAAGTTAAAAACATAAAATCGAAAGCCTCTAAAATGCAAGTTTAGAGGCTTTATTAAAAAGATTATTAAGTAACTAATTCAAATAATTATAATATTCTTTTATTATTTAAGGTTTTTTTTGTTATTAATTTACGTTGTAAAATTATTATTTTAAGTTTTTTAACTTGTTAATAATTGGTTAATTAAATGTAAAAGATTTCATAATTTTTTTATATAAATCCACTAGGTTCTTCAATTTCATTATTGTCTCTATTTTTTCTTCTTTTTGTTTTATTTTAGTTTAAGCTAGTAATACTATTTTTTAAGTTAAATAAATCTTATTTGAAGTGAATTTGAATACCGTCTTTTTTCATTCCAACCTATCCGTTTTGTTGCGTTTAATAATTCATATGTAGATTGAATAGTTTTAATTTTTGTAGTGTTTATTGATTTCATAATTTGTTGTTTTATATTTTGATATGGCAAACTTATAATTTAACACGTATTTGGAAAATATATTAAAATACAGAAAAAAATTTCTTATCACTAATAATAGACTTTACATTTATAATTATGTTACCATATTTAACTTTTTTTATTTAATTTTAACAAATGATTAAGAAAACGTTAGTTATAGGAGCCTCAACAAAACCCAACAGATACGCATATGTTGCACTTCAACGTCTTGTTGAAAAAAAAGAAGATATTAGAGCTATTGGGAAAAAAGAAGGAATTGTTAAAGGTGTGAAAATTCACACCGAAAAAAGAATGTTTAAAAATGTAGATACGGTTAATTTGTACTTAAATAAAACCAACCAAGAGGAGTTTTATGATTATATTTTAAAACTAAAACCAAGGAGGGTTATTTTTAATCCTGGTACTGAAAATGAAGAATTCGAAAAAATTCTCTCTTCAAACAATATTGCTTTTGAAAGATCTTGTACGTTGGTATTGTTGAGTATTGGGCAATATTAATTTTACTTTCTGTTATCTTTCCAAAGAAATATTTTTTCAATTAGCCCATTAAAATTGGGATAATTTCCACCGACCAATTCTGTTAACCCACCATCGCACGAATTGAGTAATAATTTATATCATTCATGCATTTTTGGTCATTTGCCAGAGTTGACATGTATAAATTATAAAGAAATTTTTCGAATAATAGTTTTAATGCAAATTAATATAGGTGTATAATCCGTACATCACAATCAATATAGTGATAATGATTATATTGATGACGTACACTAAACTACTTTTGAAAGCGGAAACCATATGAGATTCACCATAAAAACGACGGTGTGCGGGAAAAAAATAAAACAACATCCAAAGAATACCAGTGGCTCTAATAATAAGATGCACCCAGCCTAAAACTGCCCAGTCAGATAATGCAAAAAGTTTGTCGATGAAAAAGAGTAGCAAAATCACCATCAACAGGAATGAAAAGAAATGCAATGTAAATATACCATGATCATAAAAATGCCATCTTTTTTTATTGTGAAAAACCCATAAAAGTAGAGCAAAAATGGGCATATATATGAATAATACTTTAGGTAGATTACGTTCAAATGACTGGCTGAATTTTTCGATAATTTCTTCGTTGGTATTTTCTTCTTTTACGGAAAGCCATTTTTTAAGAAACCAGTATTCCGTTTTGCCTAATTTTTCTTTTTTATTACTATTTTTTTGTACCCAATCCAATTGTTTGGTGCCATTATAGCCAAAATCTGTGATTTTATCTGGATCAATGTTTGTTTTCTTCAATATTTTTTTAGGGTATCGTTGTTTTTTTGAGAAATTAAGCCCATTTTGGCAAGGCCATCAACACTTTTCTCTTCAATATGCAATGAGTCTAATGTTGGGGCTACATTTTCTATCTTTTTTTTAATAGGTGTAGTGCTGGTTTTGTTATTTTCAGAAGGGAATAGTGATATGAGAAAAAAGGTAATAAAACTTGTAAAAATATACAGTCGCATAGGTGGTAAAAAAGACAATCGCTGTCCCGATGTGTAGGCTTTGGATACTGCGGCAGGCTTGAAGAGCAAATAAGTAATAGTTCTCCAAAAAGAATTGTCATAATGGGTTAAGTCTTCAAAGAAATGAATAAATAAATGATAAAAACTTTTATGAATCACGCTGTTTTCCTGCCCACAATTAGGGCAATAGCGTTTTTCAACCATATGATTGCAGTTTAGGCAGTTGGTTTCCGATCGTAATTTTTCTTTTGACATAAGTTTTTTTAATTTATTCAAAAAGTAATGAATGTTTCTAAAATTTATTTAACTACCAATTTCTATTGTTTTAGATAAATTTAAGGTTACTTAATTTATAAATTTTAAAAGTGTAAATTTCGTAACTTAAATATATGAAGGTGTTACATAACTATTAAAAAAAGTTACATCATTCACACGTATAGGGATTTTTATCTTCGATTTTAAATAAATTAGTATCACAGAATACAACATTTTACTTGCGATATCTGCGAACAAACTCGCACAAGATAGAATCCAGTTAAAAGGTTTAAAAAGTGCCTTTTTATACTGTATCTTACTTTTTATTTATTTGATGAGAATAGGGGGGAATTAACGATAGCATCATCGTATCAGCAAATTTACCTTACAATTTAAAATTTGTGAACCCACAAATTAATTTGACTTTGTATATGTGCTTGAAAATGTTAAAATATTTATCTTTATTAATTCAACTTATTTAATATCCAGCTGCTTGTCCGTCTTTTCGAGATTCGGAAGCACCATAATATACTTTATTTATAGCATCCCACATAATGGCTTGATATCCACCATAGCTACCTAATTCATAGCCAACTTTATGTCCTTTTTGTAATAAAGCCCTAATGGTTTCATAATCAAAACCAGATTCAAGTACAATTTCACCACCATCGGTCATTTTTTCATCAGTTGGTTCTGAGGAGCCGTTGTGTTGCATACGTGGGGCATCGCCCGCTTCTTGTAAATTCATTCCAAAATCGACCAAGTTTATTACAATTTGGGCGTGACCTTGTGGTTGCATGGCACCACCCATTAGCCCGAAACTAATATATGGGTTACCATCTTTTGTGATAAATCCTGGAATGATGGTATGAAATGGACGCTTTTTTGGTTCATAAACATTAAAATGACCTTCTTTTAATGAAAACATTTCACCTCTATCTTGTAGCATAAATCCTAATTTTGGAGGAACCATACCAGAACCCATACCTCTATAATTACTTTGTATTAATGAAACCATATTTCCAAATTTATCTGCAACGGTCATATAAATAGTATTTCCTTGTTCTAATTCTCCAGCATCATAAGTACGTGCCGCTCTATTCGGATTTATAAGTTCTCTTCGTTTATTTGCATATTCCTTTGAAATAAGCTGCTTAACTGGTAATTTATTAAAAACAGGATCAGCATAGTATTTTGCTCTATCTTCAAATGCCAATTTTTTAGCTTCAGTGAAAAAATGAATATAATCTGCACTACCAAATCCCATTTCTTTTACATTATAACCTTCCATAATATTTAAAATTTGTAGCACAGCAGTTCCTTGTCCGTTTGGAGGTAATTGCCAAATATCATACCCTCTGTAATTGGTTGTAATTGGGTCAATCCATTCTGAGGTATGGTTGGCTAAATCTTTTTCAGATAAAAAACCACCTTGAGATTGTATAAAATTGGCTATTGTTTTTGCAACTTCTCCTTTATAAAATGCATTTCTTCCATTTTTTGCAATTTTTTCATAGGTAGAAGCTAGGTAAGGGTTTTTAAATACCATTCCTTTTTCTAAAGGCTGATTATTTGGCATATAAGTATCTGCAAAATTTGGAAATTCTTTAAATCTTCGAGAGGTTCCAGACAAATAATACCCAATTAATTCGGTTACTGGAAATCCTTCTTTGGCATATTTAATAGCTGGAGCTAAAATTTCATCCATTTTTTTTGTTCCAAACTTGGAATGCATTTCAAACCAACCATCTACACAACCAGGAACCGAAACAGGCAATGGTCCATAAGCTGGAATACTTGTCATTTTTTTATCCTTAAAATACTGTAATGTCAAATTTTCAGGGCTTCTTCCGCTAGCATTAAGTCCGTATAATTTTTTGTCTTTTGCACTCCAAATTATAGCAAATAAATCGCCTCCAATACCAGAACCTGTTGGCTCCATTAATCCCAAAGCAGCATTTGCAGCAATTGCAGCATCAATGGCATTACCGCCATTTTTTAAAATATCAATTCCAATTTGTGTTGCCAAAGGATGGCTAGTTGCAACCATTCCATTTTGAGCAATAACCTCAGAACGAGTTGCAAAATTTCGACCGTTAATTCTATCTTGTGAATATAAAAAAGAAGAATAAAAAACTAAAACGATGCTTAAAAGTTGAATTGATTTATGGTGAATGTTCATGGTAAATGTTTTTAGGTAACAAACATTAAAGATAATTATTTTAAAGATCTTATCAAAAAAAGTGATTTTCAATTTCATAAATTTAATCTTTATATATTTTTTTGCAACTTTGAAAATTAATTAATTTTTAATGAAAGATGGAAACCAAATTAGTTTAACTAATAATAACGAAGAACAGTTATTGTTGAAGGCTAAAATTAAATTACTGCAACATGAATTGGAGGAAATTGAGCAAAAAACCAAAGATTTTGAAAATACATTGCGTTATCACCTAACAAATGAAATCATTGAAGTACAGGAACTTACAGTACTGTACAAAAAACTAAAACTAGCAAAAAAAGAAAAACGATTATCCCAAAAACAGAAAGGGAAAAATTATAAGGAAACGGTTGGTTTAAAAGTGATTCCTACTAAAAGAGGTAGCTTAAATTCTATTGACAATCAAAAAAAATTAAAACAACTATACAGAGAAGCAATGCTTCAAGTACATCCTGATAAATTTTTGATGAATGACCTGAAAGTCGATTTGGCTACAGAAGTTACAACGAAACTCATTGAAATTTATCAAACTGGAAATTTAGAAGAACTTCAATTGTTTCATACTCATATATTTAGCGGAAACGCATTAATGCAATCAATTGATTCTATTGAAAATAAAGTAAAGGACACTTTTTTACAAAAGGAAATTGAACTACTTAATAAAAATATAGAATTAGCCAAAATAAGACACACTTATAAAGTTTTATTAGAATATCCAAATCCTTTAAGTTTTATTGACGAGTTAAAAGAATTCTATAACGATCGAATTGTTAAACTGAAAAAACGCACTAGAAAAGCAGTTTAATATTATATGAAGTTACGCTCTGTTTGAAGAATTTCTTTAACTGCAAGGTCGTAATTTCTAATGTTTTTGGCCTTTTTAATTTTCTTTAATGCTTTTTGAGAATTTGAAAAAAGTATAGAAAAGTACTCCCATAAATGATACATTTTCAATAGTATATGAGTTGATCCTGAAAGTGATTCGCTATATTGTTGATAAAGCGTATCGTGAAATTTTTGAAATAATTCAATTTTATTGGATGGATACTCTAATGTATTATTTTTTATCATACTTGGTAAAAAAGGATCGGCAATTATACCTCGACCAATCATCCAATGGTCTATTGTTGGAAAACGTTCTTGCATTTCATTAAATTTTGCGACAGAAGTAATATCACCATTGTAATATAATTTATGATTTGTATTTTCTATACAGCATTGAAAAGCATCTAAATCTACATTTCCTTTATAAAGTTGTTTTCCTAATCGCGCATGTATTGCTATATTTTTTAGTGGATATTTATTTAAAATTGGTAAAGCACAAATAATTTCATTACTATTTTCATAACCCAAACGCATTTTTATAGAAACAATTATATCAGATTCTGAATGTACTTTATTAAGAATGTTATCTATTTTATCGGGGTGATTTATGAGTCCTGATCCCATACCACATTTTGTAACCATTGGGTATGGGCAGCCTAAATTCCAATTTAATTCATTATACCCAAGTTGTTGAACATATTTAGAAACAAATAAAAACTCGTCAGCATCATTGGTAATAATTTGTGGAATCAATTCTAAGTCAACATTATTTTTTGGAATAAGATCTCGGTTATATGATGGTTTAATTTCCAGTTTTCCGTTTAATCTAATATAAGGTGCATAAAAAGTATCAATCCCCCCAAATTGTTCATTAAAAGCATTCCGAAACCGAAAGTCGGTAAATCCTTGAAGTGGTGAAGAAAGTAATTTGTAAGTCATATGAGTAAAGTTGTGCACTAAGATAATACTTTCGGTTTACGAAATTTGAATTACGTTTTCAGATTTTTTAATTTTACTCTTTACTCTTTACTCTTTACCCTTTACTCTTTACTCTTTACTCTTTACCCTTTATCTTTTCTATCTCCAACTCATAATCATATTGTAAATCTTCATGTAAAAGCAATATCTTTTTTTTGATGGATTCTATTTCTCTGATAAATAGATTTTTAAGCACATTATTATTATTTATGGAAGGTTTAAAATCTTTTAATTTTATACAAAAATAGAGGAGGAGTTCTACTTCAGTTTCTTTGTTTTTTGAATAACGAATAGTCGTTTTAACCATTCGTAAAATTTTACGAACACTCTTTTTAATAAAATAATACGTTTTTGTATTTATAAGTTCAAACTGTGTATCAATTTCTAATTTTATGCTGCTGATATAGCCTTCTTCATTGGAGGATTCAAACAAAAGATAGGTAAGTAATTCCTTATTTTCCTTTTTAAATTTCGACAAACGTAAACAAAGTTCCACCAATTCTTTTTGGGAATAATGCGACAATTCTGTTTTTATTTCTTTTACGGTGACCGCTTTCATTTAACCAATTTAGGCAAAAGAACGAATTAATTTTAATTTGTTGCTAAGTATTTAGTTTGTTTTCCTTTTTCATTCATCGACAATAAGTTACAGCTCATCGACACTTAATTAAGACTTATCGAATAATTTCATAAAAATAATGCATTCTTATGATCTTTGATGATTATTTTTAATCACTAACATTAAAAATATATGAAATAATTTTAAAAAAACTACTAATGAAAAAAAGCCTAAACATTTTGCTTGTTGAAGATGACATGATAGAAATCATGAAATTTAACAGAACAATTTCAAAATTGGCGTGTCCCCACAACATTGTTGAAGCTAAAAACGGGGAAGAAGCTTTGAATATTTTATATAAAAATGAGTCATTGCCAGATATTATTTTGTTGGACTTAAATATGCCAAAAATAAATGGCCTCGAATTTTTAACCATCATAAGAAAGAATAACGATTTAAAATATATTCCAACCATTATTTTAACTTCATCAAATGACCATAAAGATGTATCAGATTGTCACCAACTTGGTATTGCGGGTTATTTGGTAAAACCTTTAAAATTCACCGATTATTCTGAATCAATAAAAAGAGTATTGGATTACTGGTGTTATAATGAGTTTGTAACAGCTTAATAATAGTGTAATGTATCAAAAAAAACAGTTGCTTCAAAAATTGAAAAACCAAAATGAGCAGTTAAATGACTATGCGCATTTGGTTTCGCACGACTTAAAATCATCTTTAAGAAGCCTTTCGGCATTGTTAACTTGGGTGAAGGAGGATTGCAGTGAAAAAATTGGTGAAGAAAGTGTTGGCAATTTAAACCTTATGGAGGAGAAAATTGAAAAGATGGATAAATTTTTAGAAGACATTATAAATTACTCGGAGATTGGGGTAACTGGCCTAAAAACCAGTACCATAGATCTGAATAAAAAGGTGGATAAAATTTTAGACAGCATTGATATCCCCAAAAATATTAAAGTGGTTGTAAAGGATAAATTGCCTGTTTTAAAGGCTGATGCAAGAAGATTGAGACAAGTTTTTCAGAATTTAATAAGCAATGCTGTTAACTTCAATGATAAAGAAGAAGGCTTGGTTGAGGTTGCTGTTAATGAAGTTGAAGATTTTTACGTTTTTTCAATTAAAGACAATGGTAGTGGAATTCCACTAGAATACCATGAAAAAATATTTGAAATATTTACAACGCTTGGGTATCATGAAAAATCTACGGGTATAGGTCTTCCCATGGCAAAAAGAATTATTGAACTCTACGGAGGGAAAATTTGGCTGGAAAGTGAAGTTTTAAAAGGAACCACATTTTATTTTACGTTGCCGAAAAATAAGGCGAATGAAGCCTAAAAGATTGTACTTTAATGAATCAAAAAAGGGTATCTTTACAGTTGTAAATCACCTAAAACATACTCCCATGAAGTGTATTATTATTGATGATGAAGAGATTGCAAGAGTAATACTTGAAAAATTAATTTCAAACAATAAAAACCTAGATCTGGTTAACAGTTTTAACAACCCTATTGAAGCGCTTAAATATTTAAACCAAAACAGTGTTGATCTCCTTTTTTTAGATATTCACATGCCAGCTTTTACTGGTTTTGATTTATTGCAAACTTTAAAAAATCCGCCTAAAGTTATTTTAATCAGTTCTCACGCAAATTTTGCCTTAGAGGCTTTTGAATACAATAGTGTGGTGGATTTTTTGGAAAAACCAATCAACCAAATTCGCTTTGACAAGGCCGTTGACAAGGCTAAGTTGTTTTTCAATTCAAAAATAGAGATTAAAGATTTGCCGGTAATTCCGGCCAACGAAGATTCTAAAAGTGATTTGTATGTCAATATTTATAAACGTCTGGTGAAAATTAGTTATGACAGCATCAATTTAATTGAAGCAAAAGGCGATTATATTTTGATTAAAACCGACAAGGAAAATTACACGGTGCATTCAACCCTAAAAAAAATAGAAGACAAATTACCGGATGCCGTGTTTTTGAAAGTGCACAGGTCTTTTATCATCAACATAAAAAAGATTGTTGATATAGAAGACAGCAGCGTGTTAATTGGAAAAAATGTTGTTCCCGTCAGCAGGTCCAGCAAACCCGAATTAATGAAACGTCTTAATTTGCTGTAAATTATATAGCTTATAAACCTTGTTTTACTCATAAAATAAATTTTTAAAAAATGAAAAAATCCCTACTATTTCTTTTCTTATTTTTAAGTTTTCAGTTCTCAAATGCCAACATCGTTATTTTAAATGGCTTAACGCATGTGCACCAAACAGCTTCCGGACAATTAATTACCGGGGTTATCAGTATAAAAAATAACGGTAAAACGGAGGAGCGTGTCATTATTTATTTTAACGATTTAACACAAGAATGCGGCAAAGAAACTGTTTTAACGGCTGATGTCACCCACAAAAATTCAATCAAAAATTGGTTGTCAACTAATGTAAATGAGCACGTTTTTCAGGCAAATGAAGAATATGAACTTATTTACACCATCAATGTGCCCAATGATGTTGAGTTTGACGGTTCCTATTGGGGCGTTTTAATGGTTGAGATTGAAAAACCAATTAAAGAAGATGAACTTGAATTTGGCGTAAAGCTGGAATCAAAAGTTAGATACGGAATTCAAATTATTGCCGACATTAATGAAAGAACGCCTTCTGAACTCGAATTTTATGACATCAAAATTGAGGAAAAAGACGGGAATAAACTCATTAATGTTGACATTAAAAATTTAGGGACATTTTATGTGGAACCTACTTTAATACTTGAAGTTTTTAATGTCAACGGTGAACAACAAAAAAAGGTGGAAGTTAAATTTAAAAAGGTGTATCCTAATTCCTGTAAAGCATTTGCGCTTGATATTTCTGGCTTGCCAAAAGGCGCTTACACGGCTGTATTGGTTGCCGATTACGGCAAAAACATTTATTCCATCGATTTAGAGTTTGAAAATAAATAATGGTATAAATATAAAATGACACTAAAAATCACTGTTTTTTTTCAGTTTTAATTTGAGAAATATCCCAAAAATAGCACCAATAACTTCTTTTTTTCTTTTTTTATTGATAGTTATGTCAATGTCTGAAGTAAAAGCGCAAACTAATGCTGTTGAAATTTCAACAAAAAATATTCCTGAAAATTTAGTTCCCGGAAAAAATTACACCATTGTATTCGAAATTTCAAATAAAACCGACAATCCACTAAATTTAAATTGTGAATTTGAGGTTTCCAATCAGTTTTATTTGACAAATAACAATAAAAAGGTGGTTGTTGAGGCAAATAATAAAAAAATTGTGCTATTTACCTTTGGCGTTAACAACCATAACCCAGCCGGCAATTATAAATCGTTGCTAAAAATTACCGATAATATAAACAATAGGCCAGTGGCTACCCAGGAAGTATTCCTTAACGTGCCTAAATTATACAATTTGGCTGTTGAAGTTATAATGGCACCTGAATATTTGAGGCTTGAAAAAGAATTTTATTGTGAATATTTGGTGACAAATAACGGAAACAGCGAAGAAAAAATCACTTTTGAATCGAGCAACGCGCTTAAAATTGTGCCCGCAAATGCTTTGTTGAAACCGGATTCTTCCATGGTTGTCGCCGTTTTTCAGCAAGTACAGGGAAACGTTAGCAGCAAAACAATGGTTTTAAATAACTTAAAAGCCTATATTGTTTCAAAAGACTTGGCGTTTTCCAATAGGGTGGCGGTAACGCTTTATCCAAATAACACAAAAAAACCCGATTTGTACCATCGGTTTCCAATCACTTTTTCAACCATTTTTAATTCTTTAAAAGGATTAGATACCTTAAATGTTTTTAAATTTAAAGTGAGCGGTCAAGGTTTTTTGGATAGGGGAAATGAGCATTATTTAAATTTTGAATATTCTGGTCCAAGTCAAAGTGATATTGTGAGGTTTGGGGAATTTGAAAGGTACAGCGTGCTTTACAAAAATAAAAAAATGGAAGCGCTTTTAGGGCATGTAAATTTTTCACTTTCAAATATTACGGAAACATCGCGTTATGGAACAGGCGGTATTGTAAGCTATGATTTTGGGAAAACAACGGCTTCGTTATTTTATGTGCAACCAAAATTCACAAAACAAATATCCGATTCCTATGGCGGTAAAATTTCGCAAGATTTATCCGATAAAGCGTATGTTGAAGCGGGATTTATAAACAGAACCCTTTTTGAAGACAACGAAGAATTTAATTCCCAAATTTTTAATATCGCTTCTTTTTATGCCATTGACCGATTTAAAATTAACGGGGAAGTGGCGTATGAAAGCAATTATAAAACAAACGGACTTGCCTATTCTTTAGCCGCATATTTAAATTTGAAGAAACTGGATTTGATTAATTCTGTTCAATATTCAGATAAAGACTATAAAGGTTATATAAGAAACAGCAAACAATTGTTGTCATTGGCAAATTACCGGTTTAACCATAAAATCGATATGCAGATTGGCGTGGATTATCGCGCTATAAATCCAGTTAAAGACACCATTAATTACAGCGCTTCGCCAATAATCACCAAATATGAGGCGTATTTCAATTATAATGTGAACAGAAACAATACTATTAGAGTAGGTGGTTATTTCAGAAACAAGGAAGATCAGTTAAGTTTACAGTCTTACAATTTTGAAGAAAAATTGGCAACGCTTTCATTTTATAGCAGAATGCCTTTTAAATACAATTTAAGTTGGCAAAACCGGGTTGGAAAAACCACCAATTTCTTGGCGGAAAGCACCGTTCCCCAAAACACGTTTTTCAGTTCTTTAAGTATTTCGGGAAATGTTTTTAAAGATTTAATTTTGGGCTTAAATGGTGATTACCAGCAAAGCAACAAGCAATCCGCAGAAAATGAAATTGTTAAAACATTTTATTATGGCGGAAATTTAATTTACAATTTAAAATCGTACCTAAATCTGAATGTATTTTATAAAAAAAATTACGATTTTGATGAATTGGATGATGCCCAAAATTATTTACAGGCGCAATTAAATTACAACTATCAGAAAAAACACTTGTTAAGTGTTGCCGTTTCGCAAACGAGTTTGCCGGTTTTTCCCATAAAAAAGGAACTTTTAATTACGGCATCTTATAGTTTGGTAATGAACGTGCCAGTTTCAAAAAATAAAACGGTGGGCTCTTTAATTGGCAAAATAATTTCTGCCGAAAAAACAAATTTAGAAGGCATCCTTGTTTTGTTGGACGACCATATTGCAATAACCAATGAAAAAGGAGTGTTCCACTTTTATAATTTAAAGCCCAAAACCTATCGTTTGTACGTCAAACAATCGAGTTTGCCAAAAAATAAAATTATTATTATGCAACAGCCTATTGATATAGACATTTTGCCTAATAAAGAAACGGAAGTGTTTCTTGAAATGGGAAACACAGGCGCTTTATTTGGGCAAATTATTTTTGAAGAAACAACATTGATGCAATCTTCACAATATATAAAAAAAATGCCTAACTTAATCGTGAAAATAACCAAGGGAGATAAAACCTATTACACGAAAACCGACAAGGACGGCAAGTTTTGGTTTAAAGAGCTTTCACCCGGAGAATGGAACGTTGAACTGATTGTTAAGAATTTATTGAACGACTTTACCTTTAGCGAAACGCAAAAAACAGCGGTTATTATATCTAATGAAGAATTTAAGGCCGTTTTTAAAGCCAGCAATAAAAATAGAGAGATTAAAAAAAGCGATAAAATATTTAAGTTATGATACAAACACAACAAATTTTGACGCACACAGGAATGGTTAATCCGTATCGGCAGGCTGGCAGCATCTGTTACCGCTAATAAAATAAAAATTAAACAGATGAAACGAGCAAGACAAATTTTGACACACAAAGGAATGATTAATGGCGAACCTGCCAGCCGGCAGGCAGGCAGCAATCTGTTACCGCTAAAAAATAAAATTTAAACAGATGAAACGAGCAAGACAAATTTTGACACACAAAGGAATGATTAATGGCGAACAGCATCTGTTACCGCTAAAAAATAAAAATTAAACAGATGAAACAACTAATTTACATCATTTGCGGTTTCTGCGTAATTTCAAATTACGCCCAAAATACAGGGAGTATTAACGCAACATTTAACCTGTCTCAAGTGGCAATGTTGGATTTAGAACCAAACTACACAACGGTAACGCTAAATTTAGCGGCATCTACTGAAGCTGGTGAAAAGGCTGTAGTTGTGATGGCGAATAACAAAAAATGGATTAATTTTTCTTCAGCTGTTACAAGCACGGCGGCCCCCAGAAGCATTTTAATTAAAATTGATGACGGGCAAGTGCCTCCGGGAATTTACTTAAAACTGAGCACGTCAAATTATATGGGTATTGGTAAAGGCGTGTTAGGTTCACCTTCAGGAATTTTAACTTTAAATAGCACGCCACAAACAATTATCTCTAACATAAGGGGCGCATTTACAGGTGACGGCATCAATAACGGATATGAACTTACCTATTATTTGGAAATTTACGATTACAAATTATTGGATTTCAACCAGGCAGCAGCATTGTCCATTAGTTTAACCTTAACCGATTTATAATGAAAAGATTAATCTTCATCGCTTTTTTGGCTATAGGCAACATGCTGTTTAGTCAAAATATTAATATTTCTGTCACCGGCAATTGGACAAGAACCATTGCTGCATCAGACATCAGTGAAGCAGGGAATGATTACCCAGCCGCTTATGTCAGCAACCTCAATCAAACTTTAATGACAATAAGCCCAAATAATAATAATAAATTGATTAACGTTTTAGTCAGCAGAGATAATATTGCTTGGCACAATAATTTGAATCTTAAAGTTAAGCGCACCGCAAACGGCACCAATGGGAATACCAACATAAGTGGCGGTTTAATTTTTCAGACAATTACAAGCGTTGATGCTAACTTTTTCACCTGCACAGGTACCCATAATTTTGTACCTTTACAATATGAAATTTCGGGTATTAGCGTTGTGTTGCCGGTGCAAAATTATTCAACTACAATTACATACACAGTGATTCACTAATAATGAGGTTATAATTGGTAAAAGAGATAGAACTTAAAAAAACAAAATAATTAAACTCAAGCGCAATGCCCGTAAAAATACTTTTTATTGAAGAAACTGAAATAAAGCAAGAAGCCTTAAAATTGTGCCTAAACCATAATACAGGAATTCAGTATGAAATAATGGCCGATTTTAATGGGCTGGATGCTGCTTTAAATGCGAACACTTACACACATTTGGTATCTCAATCCGTTATTAAAAATGAATCGGTTTTGGCATTTGGCAATTTAATTCAACTTCCTTTGTTGATTGTGAATGATGCCGAATTGGATTTGTCGGAAACTTCTTATCCAAGCGTAAAATCACCTTTAAGTTATTCGGCATTATTTGATTTTTTATGGCGAAGCACACCCATTTCTTACACGGCCATTGAAGAATATGCAATGGATGATGAAGAATTTTTTGAGCAAATAAAATCATTAATGATTACCGAGTTCAAACTTAATTTGGAAGAAATTCCGGCATTGATTGAATCCAACAATTTATTGGAGTTAAAAAGCAGGGCGCACCAAATGAGCAGCAAATTTACGATGCTGGATTTGCCGCTTTCCGCACGCTTGTGCAAAGAAGTTTATGTCCATATTTTAAATGATGCCGAAAAGCAAAAAGAGAATATGAAATGTATATTAGTGGATGTGGAAATTGTTTTGACGCATCTAAAGTAAACCGAAAATTTTATTTCATTTTTTTGTATTGCTAAATTTTTCACCGCGCTTTTTATCAAAACGTTGGGTCTTTTGAAATTAATTACATTTTTTTAGAAAATTCCCCTCCTTTTACTGTTGCAAAGTTTCTGCAAGTGTATAGAAATATATTTTGAATAGATTTCTGCACCATTTTTCCATTAAAATTAAAAGTTCCGAATACAAACTTGTTTTTTTTCAATCTCTCGTAAATTTTTCAAAATAAAACGGTAACTTTAAATGAAAAGAGGCGGTTATATGCCCTTTTTGCTATTTTTCAACGCCTCAAAAATGATGTTTAAAAATATAAATGGCATATAAATTATAATGAATAGCATATTTTTTACAACAAATGGTAAAATAATTCATTTATTTAATTGCTTAATGACTTTTTGTTTGTATCTTTAGAATAAATCTAAATAGAGCAATTGATTTTTTTAGTTAAACAAACATAAAAACCGATAAACTTATTATTTCTTAAGCCAAAAAAATGACCACAACCTACAAAAATATAGCCATGTTCTTATTTTTATTAGTGTTTGGCAATTTAGGCGCCCAAGAGCGTCATGGCAGCCATAAAATAAACATAACAATACCGGAAGTTGCCTTAATCAATGTTTATTCAAACTCAGCCATTTCATTGGGAAACAATTCTGTTGTTGAAGCCGGAAATGCCTTAAATATGGAAGAAACAAACAACAGCGTTTGGATCAACTACTCTTCCATTGTTGGCTCACAAACACAACCAAGCCGCGATATTAGCATTCGTATAGCTGAAGGCACCATTCCTAATGGCGTGAAGCTTTATGTTAAAGTAGAGAAAGATATGGGCGCCGGAGCCGGTAAAATGGGGAGACCTATCAGCACATCACAGGAGCTTACGGCTAATCCGCTTACCATTATTACCGATATAGGAAGCGCTTATACAGGCGTAGGCACACATAAAGGAAACAATGTACATTTTACCTTAAAACTTAGCGATGAGCCAAACGCTTATGCAAAGTTAGATTTCAACCAAAGCAATACCTTGGTGATTAACTACACATTATCCGACAACTAATTTATTTTTTTCCCAATAAAAAAACACCTTTCCCAAAGCCATTTTTCAGGATGGTGCTTTTTTGAATTCATTTTTTGGGCAATTGGCTAAAATTTTATGTTTAATATGTTTTGGGCCTGCCTGCCTTTTCGGTGGGCGTTCCCCGCCAGCTGGCGGGTCAGGCTATCGCTACTCGCTTCCCGTAAAAACGGGAGAGCTCAAACAGGCCACTCTATCCTTAACCATCTTGAATTAATAATGAAGAATGAATAATTAATTAAAAATTGACAATTCATCACTTGAGCTAACTTCCAATGTCCAATATTCAATAGCTAACTTCTAATAGCTAATAGCTAATATCTAACTACTAATATCTACTATCATATTCAACATCATTGTTGTTCGGTTAAATTTCACAAAACAAGCAGGTCGCCCCGATGGGGCTTTAAACCTGACTTTTCAAAATATTCTACAAACATTTCGCTCCTACGGAGCTGTTTTAGTCCCATCGGGACGTCCTGTTTCTAGTAAATAGATTTTCATTGAAAACAAGCCCCATCGGGGCGACCTGTTTATGATGTCCCATTTACACTGAGATTAATCATTTTTTATGAATTTTTATCAAACAACAATGATTCAACATATAACTTCCCACATTTCACCTTTATTTTCTTCCTGTAAGTTTATTCATCTTAAGAAACCTACCATTCATCGACACTTAACGTTTATCTGCCTGTTTTTCGACTTTTATGCTTAATAGCCGACTTACATTTGTACCATCAAAAAGAAATAATAACAAAAAAATAAATAACAATAACAACAAAAAAACAAACCTCATGAATTTAACAAAATTATTTTTCGCCGCTGTAATCGTTTTATCTGCCAATGCTGCTTTCGCACAAGACACTAAAACAGCCAATCATTTAGTAACCATTACTATTCCTCAAGTAGCCTTATTGGATCTTGAAGTTGCATCAGGTACAACAGATGTTACTTTAGCCGGTACAGCGCCATCAGAAGCTGGTTTGCCAATGACTTTTGGAGCTGCAGCAACTAACTCAGCCATTTGGATGAACTATTCTTCTATTGTTAAAGGTGCATTGTTAAGAAATGTAACTGTTGCCATTACTAATGGTACTGTTCCAACCGGATTAAAATTAACAGTCCTTGCTTCTGCAGCAGCAGGTGGTGCTGGTACTTTGGGAGCGGCTTCAACTGAGCTTATTTTAACAGGTACTGCACAAAATATTGTTACAGCAATTGGAAGTGCTTACACCGAAGACGGAGCAAACAAAGGCCGTAACTTAACTTACCAACTTGGTTATGCAGTTGATGCAGCAGCTAATTATGGAGCTTTAAGATTTGTTGACACAGCTGCGCCATTAACAATTACTTACACACTTACAGATATTTAATCGGTAAATAACAAAATATTAAAAGCCTCCCTTGTAAAAGGGAGGTTTTTTTATGCGATAATGTTTCTGATTTTTGGTGAAAATAAGATGGCTATTTATAGAAAGTGCTCTTATGATTAATTAAGATATCTCAAAAACAGTTCCCTCCAAAGCCAAATGGATATTTTCAAAAACTTCTAGTGCTTCAGTTTTAAATGCTTCAATATTTTTATAGCGACCACTATAATGGCCAATTATTAATTGTTTTACGTTTGCTTGAAGTGCAATTGTTGCAGCTTGTTGTGCAGTTGAGTGTTTTGTTGTTGCGGCAAGCGCTTCTTTATCGTTTAAAAAAGTTGTTTCATGGTAAAGGCAAGAAACATTTTTTATTTGTGGAACAATTTTGGGATAAAAACAAGTATCGCTGCAAAAAGCGTAGCTTAATGGATTTGGAGGATTGCTTGTAAGATCTTCATTTTTAATTACTTTTCCATTTTTTAAAATGAAGTCTTTTCCGTTTTTCAAATTTTGATAATCGCAGCGTTCAATTTCTTCACAATTTAAAATGGCATTCATGTTTAATTTGCGTTCACCCTTTTTTTCTCTAAATAAAAACCCGTTGGTATAAATTCTATGATCTAGCGGAATAGTATATACTTCAACGTTATCATCTTCATAAAGAAGTTCACTTTCTGATGATGTTAATTCGTGGAAAAGTAGTGGATAATGTGTCCAAGAATTTGATAATTTTAATTGAATTGTAATAATTTCTTTTATTCCTTTTGGACCATAAATATGTAATTCACTTTCACGATTTAATATACGAAAAGTTGAAATTAAACCAATTAAACCAAAAATATGATCTCCATGTAAGTGTGAAATAAAAATACGTTTTATTGCAGCAAATTTTACTTTGTATTTTCGTAATTGAACTTGAGTACCTTCACCACAATCAATTAAAAAATAATGATTTTTAATTTCTAATAATTGAGAAGTTGGGTGTGCGTTTACTCTTGGAGTGGCAGAATGGCAGCCTAAAATTGTGAGTTTTAAACTCATTTAATCACTAACCTCTTTGAAATAATCTCGTTTTCAGTTTGTAATGAATAAATATACATCCCATTAGGTAAGTTGTTTCGTTGAAAAATAATTGAATTTGTACCTGATTTTGAATTTATTCTTTCAGAATAAACGGTTTTACCCAATAAATTTTTTACTGAAAATTCAATTAGTTGCGATTTTACAGAGGTAAAATTAATTCTAGATTGAACAGTACATGGATTTGGAGATGCTGATATTTCTGAAATAGTAGTTCTAGAATCGTTACTATTAATTATATCATTACTTCTTTCAATTTGTTGTGCAAACGAAAGATGAATACAAAAAATAAAAGTTATTAAAAGTAATTTTTTCATCAATAAGCAAATATTTTTAAAATCCTAAATCTCTTTCAATAGCATCCATTTCCAATATATCAATGGCTTCTGTAAACGAAGGGACGATATTAATTTCATCAGGAATTTTATCTAAATTAATGTTTTCACATATTATAACAAAACTCTTGCCACTTTTACGGTGCTTAACACTTAAACTCAAAAATAATACAATTTCTTGGATTTCTATGTTAATTTTTTCAGAAAAATCAATAATTAAATGTTGATTAACAAATTCAGGATAAAGAATTTCGAATTCTTCAAAGAATTGAGAAACAGACTTGTGATTAATTTTAAGGTGGGTAAAGACCCTTGTTTTTGTAATATCCATTCTTAATTTCGTTCTATTTGTTGTGCTAATAAATATATAACTGCCATTCTAATAGCTACTCCATTTTCAACCTGGTTTAAAATGATGGATTGACTAGAATCTGCAACATCACTCGTTATTTCGACACCTCTATTTATTGGTCCAGGGTGCATGATTACAATTTCTTTTTTAAGAGAGTCTAAGATTTTTTTTGTAATTCCAAATAATTGAGAATATTCTCTAGTGGAAGGAAAATAATTAACATCCATTCGCTCATTTTGAACTCTCAACACATTGGCAACATCGCACCAATGCAAAGCTTCGTTTAAATTAGGACAAACTTCAACTCCTAAACTCGTAATATATTTTGGAATTAATGTTTTTGGACCACAAACTTTTATTTCGGCGCCTTGTAGTTTTAAGGCATAAATATTTGACAATGCAACTCTAGAATGCATTACATCTCCAACAATTACAACTTTTTTACCGGCAACGCTTCCTAATTTTTCACGAATAGAATAAGAATCTAAAAGTGCTTGTGTTGGGTGCTCATGTGTTCCATCACCAGCATTTACTATTTTGGCAGTCACGTGTTTTGCTAAAAAATCACAAGCTCCAACGTTTGGGTGTCGCATTACAATTATATCTACTTTCATAGATAATATGTTGTTAGCAGTATCAATTAAAGTTTCACCTTTTTTAACGGATGATTGACTTGAAGAAAAATTTATGACATCGGCAGATAACCTTTTTTCAGCTAATTCAAATGAAAGTTTTGTCCTTGTACTATTTTCAAAAAATAGATTGGCAATAGTTATATCTCTCAAAGAAGGAACCTTTTTAATGGGTCTGTTAATAACCTCTTTAAAATGATCAGCAGTTTTAAATATTAATTCAATATCGTTTTTGTTTAAATGCTTAATTCCTAAGAGATGTTGAACGCTTAACTGATTCATGAAATTATTTATTTATTATATAAACGGCATCTTTTCCTTCATTTTCTTTCCACTGAACAATTACCTTTTCTTTGTTAATAACGTCAACTTGTCTGCCTCTGTAATTCGGTTGAATAGGTAAATGCCTGCTAAATCTTCGATCTATTAAAACTAACAATTCAATTTCTTCGGGTCTACCAAAAGATTGAATTGCAGTAAGAGCAGCTCTAATGCTTCTACCTGAAAATAATACATCGTCTATAAAAACAACATTTTTGTTCTCAACAATAAAATCAATGTGAGTTTTATTAGCTTCTATTGGTTCTTGTCTAATTCTAAAATCGTCTCTAAAAAAAGTGATGTCTAACAAACCATATTTTATAGTTGGAATGTTATATTCGTCCTGTAAAATAGAAACTAATCTATTGGCTAAATGAACGCCTCTTGGTTGAATACCAATAAGAACTGTATTTTCGAAAGAATTGTGTTTTTCGATTAGCTGACACGCTAATCGATGTAATATTATATGAATTTCCTTAGAATTAAGGAGCGATTTTTTACTCATTTCCTTACCAAACCTTGTTTGGAATACAAATATAAAGCATTTTGTTAATTAATTTGTTAAAAAGATTTAGAAGTTAAAATTAATTGCTCTTTATAGTTTTTTACTTTTAACCATAATATAAATGCACTTTTGCACATGCCGTTAACTCCCAAAGAAAATAATATTCCATTATCAAAATTTGAATCAATGCTAAAAACTAACAGCATTTATTTTTTTGATTCAGTAGAGTTTGAGGAGATTATTCATTATTATTTAGATTCTGGTAAAAATGCATTGGCTAAAAAGGCTATTGGTCTTGGATTAAAACAACATCCAAATTCGGTAATGCTTAAATTGCTTCAAGCCGAACTTTTTATTTTTGATGATGAAATGGACATTGCCACTAAATTATTGAAGGAATTACAAGCAATTGAGCCAACTAACGAAGAAATATACATACAACAGGCAAATATATGTTCTAAAAATGATGATCATATAGGTGCAATAAGATTATTAAAAAAAGCATTGACCCTTTGCGAGGATGAACCAGATGTTTTTGCCTTAATTGGGATGGAATACCTTTATTTGGAAGATTTTGAAGCTGCTCGTATAAATTTTGAAAATTGTTTGGAAGTTGATATTGAAGATTACTCTTCTCTTTACAATGTTATTTATTGTTTTGATATGGAAAGTAAACATATGGAATCCATTAAATATTTAAATAAACATATAGATAAAGATCCTTATAGCGAAGTTGCATGGCATCAATTGGGAAGGCAATACTTTATTATTGAAAATTACACAGAGGCTCTAAGAGCCTTTGATTATGCTGTTTTAATTGATGAATTTTTTGTTGGGGGTTATTTAGAAAAAGCAAAAACGTTAGAAGAGCTTAAAAGGTATGAAGAGGCTATTGAAAATTATAAAAAAACTATAAAATTAGATGATCCCACTTCATTTGTTTTTTTACGGATTGGAACATGTTATGAACTATTAGGAAAAAATGGGTTAGCTGTTCAATTTTATAAAAAAGCTGTAAATGAAGATCCATTGTTAGAAAAGGGTTGGTTGTCTATTGCTAATCTTTATATAAATGATAAAAAATACAATAAAGCCTTATTTTTTATAAAAAAGGCAATAGATATTGATGAATATAATACACTCTATTGGAGAAAATTTGCCGAAGTAAATCTTAAATTAGACTTTTTTGAAGAAGCTGTAGTAGCTTTTGAAAAATGCATTAAATATCAAGATGTAGCACTCGAAATTTGGCTTGGACTTTGTGATGTTTTATGTTTTTTAGGAGAATATAAAAATGCAATTAAGGTTTTAAGAAAAAGTCAAGTTTATTTTTCCAATTTTGCTGAAATAGAATATAGATTAAGCGTGCTTAAATTTATTCTTAAGAAAAGTAAAGAAGCTGAAAAGCATTTATTAAATGGTTTAAGAATTGACTTTGAATATCATTTCATAATTAAGGAATTGTTCCCAGATATTTTTAAAATTGAAAAAGTAACCCATCTCATAAATATTTTTAATAGAACTTCTTAAAAAATGTTACATTTGTCAAAAATCACTTAAAAAGACAAATGAAATCTCGAAAATTAAAAGACTATCTAATTATAACATTTAAAGGAATAGCAATGGGCGCCGCCGATGTGGTGCCAGGAGTTTCTGGCGGTACAATAGCGTTTATTTCAGGTATTTATGAAGAGTTGCTATCATCAATTAGTGCCATAAATATAGCCAATTTAAAATTGTTAAAAAATGAAGGCGTTAAAGCCGCATGGAAAGCCGTCAACGGCAATTTTATGCTGGCCTTATTGTCCGGTATTTTAATTAGTATCCTTTCATTGGCCAAACTTATTACTTGGTTGTTGGAAAACAAACCAATTTTAGTTTGGTCTTTCTTTTTTGGACTGGTCTTGGCCAGTATTTTATTTGTCAGTAAACAAATTACAAAATGGAATGCCCCTGCGATAATTTTGTTTATAATAGGCGCTTTTGCCGCCTATTATATCACCATTTTACATCCTGCAATTTCAGAAAGTTCCTCACTTTTATTTTACTTTTTTGCTGGAGCTTTGGCAATATGCGCTATGATTTTGCCAGGTATTTCAGGCTCATTTATACTGGTTCTGTTAGGTGCTTATAAACCTATTTTAAAAGCGTTAGATGCACTTCAGTATAGAGATATTAAATTACTTGCTGTTGTGGCATTTGGGGCTATTGTTGGGATATTGTCTTTTTCAAAATTGTTGAATTGGTTGTTTGACCATCATAAAAATAATACATTGGCGGTATTGACAGGTTTTATTTTGGGTTCATTGAACAAAATATGGCCTTGGAAAGAAACGCTTACTTGGCGTGTGGATTCTCACGGTGTGAAAATTCCATTTAATGAACAAAGTGTTTCGCCTTTTTCCTATCAGGGAGACCCACAATTAACGATGGCCATCATTTTGTTAATAGGTGGTTTTTTATTGATTATACTCTTAGAAAAACTGGCTAACATTTCAAATAAGGTTTAATTTATGGCAAGAAACCGCAGTTTTTTAGACAAGATTTTTCTTTTTATAAAAGGGCTTTCCATGGGACTAGCAAATAAAGTTCCCGGAGTTTCCGGTGGCATGGTTTCATTTGTGTTCGGTTTTTATGAAGAGTTAATTTATTCGTTTAGAAAAATAAATTATAAAGCGTTTTTATTGCTTTACAATAGGCGGTTTAAAAGCTTTTATTATTATGTAAACGGAACTTTTTTATTGCTTGTTATGGGCGGAAGCGTTTTTAGTTATTTTAGCGTTTCGTTGTTGTTGGATTATTTTTTAAGACATTATGAACTGTACGTTTGGAGTTCCTTTTTTGGGATGATTATTGGTTCAATCTATTATATTTCAAAAGATTTTAATGACTGGAGGAGAAGCAATATAATTTCTATGGTAATAGGAATTGTAATTGGGATCGCCATTAGCTTTATGAGTCCGGCCAAAGAAAATGATAACTTATGGTTTGTGTTTTTCTGCGGAATAATTGGGGTTATAGGAATGACATTACCAGGTCTTTCGGGATCGTTTATTTTAATTTTAATGGGTAATTATGTATTGCTCCTGGTAGATTCTGTGACCATGTTATATAAAACCATTATTGATGTTTTTACAGGTGATTTTAGTTTTATGGACAGTGCAGTGCGTATAAGATATCTTAAAATCATTGCGGTATTTACACTCGGCTCAGGTTTTGGTTTGGTGGTCACTTCCCATATTTTAGGTTATGTGTTAAAACGATGGCATCAAATAGTTACCTCCTTAATTATTGGTTTTATAGCGGGTTCATTAGGCATTGTTTGGCCATGGAAAATGGAAGTGCATAAAATTGTGGATGGTATAACAGTTTTCGATATCAATGGCGATAAGGTAATTGAAAATTATAAAAGATATATGCCTGATTTTTCACAACTGGAAACCTGGATTGCCATTTTCTTTATTGTAATTGGAGCCGGATTGGTTTTGTTAATTGATAAATTTGGATATGAACGTAAAGAATACAGCAATGAATAATCGTATTAAATTTGGTATTATAGGAAAAGATATTTCTTATTCTTTTTCTAAAAAATATTTTACCGAAAAATTTGTAAAATTGGGTTTGGATAATTACAAATACTTAAATTTTGACATTCCTGAAATTGATGAATTCCCATTTATTATGTATCAAAAAAAGGAAGATTTTAAAGGTTTAAATGTAACGATTCCCTATAAAGAATCTGTGATGAAATATTTGGATTTAATTGATCCAGATGCTTTAAAAATTGGAGCAGTTAATACCATTAAATTTTCTGATGAAAATGAGTTAATAGGTTATAATACTGATGTTTATGGTTTTGAACATTCGTTAACGCCTTTATTAAAACTACATCATACCAAGGCGTTAATATTGGGTACTGGTGGAGCATCAAAAGCAGTTTCATTTGTTTTGAATAAATTAAATATCGAATTTAAATTTGTTTCAAGAAAAGTGCAGAATGATTCTTTTTTGTATTCTGTATTGCAGAAAGAACATATTTTAGAGCATACACTTATTATAAATTGTACTCCTTTAGGAACTTCCCCGAAATTTAATGAAGCTCCAAATATTCCTTATAAATTTTTGACGGAAAAACATTTATTATACGACCTTATTTATAATCCTGAAGAAACTAAATTCTTGAACGAAGGTAAAAAAAGAGGGACTATTATAAAAAATGGAAGTCAAATGTTGCATTTGCAAGCCGAAAAGTCTTGGGAAATATGGAATTCATAAAAAGAATTGACTAAATTTACGCAACTTTTATTTAGAGTTATCATCTTTAAGTAAGATTGTAAAATTGATTTTATCATTTTACAAATAAATTACGAACCTTAAACATTTTTATATGTTAGACGCAAACAATAATGCATCCAAAGAAGAGAATTCTGATAATTCTCAACCAATTGTCGAAAATTTATCACAAGAGAAACTTGAGGAAACTTCCGAGATTCCTGTTCAGATTTCAAACGAAGCTGTAAATGAAATTGAAAGTAAATTAGCTGAAAATTCTGAAAAACAAATTCATAAAGCCTTAGAATTAGGTACTTATAACAATTTTTCTCTGGAAGATTTAGTGGCTGAATTGGATAAATTATTAAATGAAAATTCTGTTCAGAGTATTCACAGTAATGTTGCAAAAATCAAAAGTGCATTCAATGTTAAATTTGGAGAACTTTTAAGAAATGAAAAAAAACTCTTTATTGATGCGGGAGGGAATAGCTTAGATTTTCACTTTGAAAATCCTGTAAAAGCAAAATATAATGGTTTATTATATGATTATAAGATCAAGAAAAGTGAATATTTCACAAAGCAAGAAAATGAATTAAGCGAAAACTTAAAGTTAAAAACTGCACTTATTGAAGAGTTAAAGCATTTAGTTGATGGAACCGAGGGTGAAATTAAGTTTAATGCATTTAAAATTATTCAAGATAAATGGAGAGCTATTGGTCCTGTTCCAAAAGAAAAATATAATGATACTTGGAGAACCTACCAACATCATGTTGAACGTTTTTATGATTTATTGCATTTAAATAATGACTTAAGAGACCTTGATTTTAAACATAATTATGAAGAGAAACTTAACCTTGTTATAAAGGCTGAAGCTTTAACTGAATTATCCGATATTAATGTTGCTTTTAAAGAACTTCAAATATTGCATAAACTTTGGAAGGAAGATATTGGACCCGTTTCTCGTGAAAATAGAGAAGAAATTTGGAATCGATTTAGCGCAGCTACAAAAATAATTCATGATAAAAAACATCATTTATACCAAGAACTTAAATCTAAAAATGAAGATAATATTGATTTAAAATTGGCTGTGATTTCTGAAATTGAAAAAATAAATGATTCAAATAAAAAAACAAGGATTGATTGGCAAAAAAGTATGAACGAAATTGAAGAATTAAGAAATAAATTTTTTAAAATTGGGCAGGTTCCTAAATCTAAAAATGAATTAATTTGGACAAAATTTAAAAATGCTTGCCATAAATTTAATTCTGGGAAGAATGACTTTTATAAGAATATTAAAAATGATCATTTAGATAATTTAAATAAGAAAAAATTATTGATTGCTCAGGCAGATTCATTAAAAGATAGTGAAGAATGGGATTCAACTACTGAGGTGATGAAAAAGATACAATCTGATTGGAAGAATATTGGGCATGTTCCTAGAAAATATTCCGATAAATTGTGGAAAGATTTTAAAGATGCTTGTAACCATTACTTTGATAGATTACATAATAAACTCGATGCTGGAAAGGAAGAGCAATTGGAGGTTTTTAACGAGAAAAAAGAGTTGTTAAAAGAAATTAAAAAAGTGTCGGATAGCAATGAAGATATCTCATTGGATTCTTTAAAAGAATATGTGAATGATTGGAGAGAATTAGGTGATGTTCCAAAAGAAATGAAGCACATAGAGGCTAAATTTAATAAACTAATTGATAAAATTGTTGATGAAAGTGATATAGATACAAAAGATGTTGAAATGATTAAATTTGAGACATTGATTAACAGTTACTTATCGCAAAAAAATTATAGAAAATTAGATTCGGAACAGCTTTTTGTAAGAAAGAAAATTGATGAGACCACAAGAGAAATTCATCAGTTGGAAAATAATATTGGTTTTATTTCTAACGTTAAAGAAGATAATCCTTTAATTAAAAATGTTCGAGATCAAATAAATACCTTTAAATCCAAACTTGCACTTTGGAAAAATAAATTAGAGTATTTGAAGAAAATTGATTATTAAAGCCTGCATTTGCAGGCTTTTTTACTATTTATAATTTAGAATAGTTTGGACTTCAATTTTAACATCAGTCCAAGTTTTAGAAATACCATCGGGACCCTTGTGTAAATCTAAACATACATTGTTTAAGGCTTCAATGGCTATTTGCGCTTGCCAATTATTTAAATCAATAGTAGCTTTTATAGTAACCATTTGTTGGTTAATAATACAATTTATTGGTAGTTTTTTGGTAATACCATTCATCATAATATTTACTGTTCCAGATTTTTCATCGGTCATCTTTATTTCACCAATAATAGCATCTGTATTTTTAAGCGTTCCAAAAAAGAATTTCTTTAATTTGGCATCTCTAATAGTGTCATTGGTAATTAGACTGGTTACTGGAATAGAAAATTTTAATCCGTTTAAAGCTTCTGAAATAGTTGTAGCTTTTTGTGCATTTTCAAAAGACACTTTTGTAAACTGACCTTTTACAGGTATTTTACTTGTAGTTTTATAAGCGACCCAATTAATTGTTGTATTTTTTGCTTCAACTATATATCCTTTTTCAATTTTAAGTTTATCTTTTTTTGATTCTTTACAAGATGTTAAAGAAATTAGTGTTACAAAAAATAAAGATAGTAGTATTAATTTTTTTATAATTGAATGGTCTATTTTAAGTACTTATTAACTAAATTAATATATTCTTTTTTAGCATCTTCTTCAGAGATATGACTTAATTGAACCCATGCATTTAGTTTAAACGCATTTCGTAATTCAATGGCGCCAGAAGATTTTTCGTAGTTATTTCCTAAGGTTGCTTGTTTGTAATATGCATAAAATTTTAGCATAACATCAGGCGGAAGCTTCAACAAAGTGTTTGAAACTTTCAAATATGCTTTTTCAAATTCTGTATTTAAATTTTCTTTTAACACAAAAATATTTTATAAAAGGGCAATTATTTGTTCACCACCCTTAACTTTTTCATTTAGTTTAACCTGTATATTGGCATTTAAAGGTAAAAAAAGATCTACTCTTGAACCAAACTTTATAAAACCCGCATCCGTACCTTGAATTACTTTATGTGTTGGTTTTGCATAATTAATGATTCGTTTAGCAAGGGCTCCAGCTATTTGTCTGTATAAAATTTCACCAACAGTATTATTTTTCACTACAATAGAAGTTCGCTCATTTTCTTCTGATGCCTTTGGATGCCAAGCGACTAAATATCTACCCGGATGATATTTACTATATAAAACCTCACCGCTTATTGGATATCTTGTAACATGAACATTTAAAGGAGACATAAAAATTGAAACTTGTATTCGTTTTTCTTTGAAATATTCTTTTTCAAAAACTTCTTCAAGAACAACTACTTTACCATCTACTGGTGCAATTATAGCATTTTCGTTTAAAATAGTATGCCTTTTGGGGTTTCTAAAAAATTGTAGAATTATTACATAAAAAAGAAGTAAAGTAAGCGATGCTATCTTGTTTAATAAACTACTTGTTACAAAATTATCAATTAAAATAATTCCCAATCCAACACTTAATGTCGCAATTAATATAATTTTAAAACCTTCTTTATGAAACATAATTAATGAGCTAATTGTAAATAAATAAAAATAAATGGGGCGGCAAATATAACACTGTCAAATCGATCTAAAAAACCACCGTGGCCTGGAATAAAATTACTACTATCTTTAACTCCTGCTTGTCTCTTGAACATAGATTCTATTAAATCACCTAAAACACCAAAAACACTAACTATTCCGGCAATTACCAGCCATTTTGTTAGGGATAATGTTGTAAACATTTGTGTTAAAATTAGACTTGCAATAAATGTAAAAATCATACCTCCAATAAATCCTTCAATTGTTTTATTTGGAGATATCCGTTCCAATAATTTATGTTTTCCAATATTTTTTCCAACAAAAAAAGCAAAAGTATCATTGGTCCAAATCAAAATAAATACTCCTAAAATAGTAGTGTTTACATAATTGAATATAGTATCTAGAAATGGAATTTGAACCATTAAAGTAAAAGGAACAACAATATAAATAATTGATAAAAATATTTTACCTAAATGGCTAATTACTTCTTCCTTTTTTGCAAATAGAATAGATACAAATGTAAAAAATATGCTTAAAAATAACGCTACCCCAACATATTCAAAAATTAATCTTGAAGGGAAATCATCAACATTTAAAATATTTCCATAAATAAATAGAAGTGATCCAATTGTGTATGGGAAAGTACTTTTTAATTGAATCATTTTTTTGAATTCGTACAAGCAGAACATCATTAAAATATAAAATAATGAAATAAATGTTATTTTACTAAAAAGGATACAAAATACTAATACACTTGCAAAAATAACACCTGAAATTACACGTTTCGAAAGTTTTCTCATAGGTTAAAGATCTTCAAACAAGAGCAAATATAAGTTTTTTGCATTAGTATTACCTAAACTTACAGAATCTCTATCTGCTATATTTGGATTGTAATTTTTTATAGCACTTATATTACTTGGGATATTACCTTGATAATGTGTTCGGATTCCTGTAAGACTCTCTCCTTTAGTTCTTACTAATTGACTTGTAGTGGCGTACACAATAAAATTTTCTGAAAGTTCTGATATTTTATAATCTTTAAGTTGATTTGAAGAAAATAGAATACTTCCATTTTCTGCAATAAGATGCTCACAATCAACAAAAAAAGGAATATCATTTGATAATGTATCTGAGATTGTTACAGGCACTGTTTTGATGAGTTTAATTAAGTCGTGGTCCAAGCAAACAACACGATTCCAAGTATTCTCTTGAACAATATTACACAAATTAATGGTGACTTCCTCTAATGAAGTGCAGTATAGGAATTTACCATTTCTTTGAATAAAATTTTGAACGAAAAGTTGATCTAACGAAAGGTCTTCTGTATTATCAAAAGGTTCAATCGGTTCTTCTTTTTTGTCGGGGTTAAAAAGCTTTTTGAAAAAATTCATTTTAATTTTTGAATAATTCCAAAATTATAAAAAACAAATCAAACTATTCCTTAGTTTCTGTTGAATTATCAACATTTTCATTTGTTTCTTCTTTATTTGCATTTTCTATTGTTTCATTTTTCTCTTCCTCAGCATTTTTTAATTCTTCTTTTTCTTCTGCAGAAGGTTCAAATACTTCAACTTCATTTTCTTCATCTTTACCAAATGGTCTTTTACCAAATAATACGCGTAAATCTTTTTTGAAAATCACTTCCTTTTCTAGTAATAATTCAGCCAATAATATTAATTTGTCCCTATTCTCGTCTAGAATTGAAATAGCACGTTGGTATTGAGCTTCTATAATTAACGAAATCTCTTTATCAATGATTTGAGCTGTTTGTTCGCTATATGGTTTTGTAAAATTGTAATCAGATTGACCTGAAGAATCATAATATGTTAAATTTCCAATTTTTTCGTTTAATCCGTATATGGTAACCATAGCCCTTGCTTGCCTAGTTACTTTTTCTAAATCGTTCAAGGCTCCTGTAGAAATTTTATCAAACATTAGTTTTTCAGCAGCTCTACCAGCTAATGTTGCGCATATTTCGTCTAGCATTTGTTCTGCCTGAACAATTTGTCTTTCTTCTGGTAAGTACCAAGCCGCACCTAATGATTGACCTCTAGGGACAATGGTTACTTTTACCAAAGGAGCGGCATGTTCGAGCATCCAACTAACCGTTGCGTGGCCAGCTTCATGAAAAGCAATTGTTTTTTTCTCTTTAGGACTAATTATTTTATTCTTTTTTTCTAAACCTCCAACAATTCGATCTACAGCGTCTAAAAAATCTTGATGATGTACAGCAGTTTTACTAAAACGCGCCGCAATTAAAGCTGCTTCGTTGCATAAATTAGCAATATCAGCTCCTGAAAAACCTGGTGTTTGTTGTGATAATAACATAATATTTACGTCTTTACTCAGTTTTAAAGGTTTAATATGAACTCTAAAAATTTGTTCACGTTCCTTTAAATCTGGCAAATCAACATAAATTTGACGGTCAAACCGTCCAGCTCGCACTAATGCTTTATCTAGAATATCTGCTCTGTTGGTTGCAGCAATAACAATCACATTGGTATCGGTTCCAAAACCATCCATTTCAGTAAGTAACTGATTTAGCGTATTTTCTCTTTCGTCGTTTCCTCCTGTAATATTGCTTTTCCCTCTTGCTCTACCTATTGCATCAATTTCATCTATAAAAATAATAGATGGTGCTTTTTGCTGTGCTTGTTTAAATAAATCTCTAACTCGTGAAGCTCCTACACCAACAAACATTTCAACAAAATCTGAACCCGATAATGAAAAGAAAGGAACATTTGCTTCACCGGCTACCGCTTTAGCCAACAGTGTTTTACCCGTTCCAGGAGGGCCAACTAAAATAGCACCTTTTGGTATTTTTCCACCCAATGACGTATATTTATCTGGACTTTTCAAGAAATCAACGATTTCTTGAACTTCTTCTTTTGCTCCTTCTAATCCAGCAACATCTTTAAAAGTGGTTTTTATTTTTTGATCTTGATCAAATAATTTAGCCTTTGATTTTCCAATGCTAAATATTTGTCCGCCTCCGCTACCACCACCAGACATTCTTCTCATAAAATATATCCATAAGCCAATTAAAAATATAAAAGGCAGATACACTAAAAATTGTTCTAATAAGTTTGTTTTTTCTTCATTTCTAACGTCAAAATCTAATTCTTTAGCTGTTTTGTCAGCATTTAATTCCTTTTCAAAGTTTTGTAAATCTCCAAATGAATAAGTATACATATATGAATTGGCACTGTATAAAGATCCTTTATTTTTTTTATGTTTTTCTTTTTCTAAAGCTTCTGTTTTAATATAAATATGAGCCATAGAACGATTAACAATAATAATTTTGTCAATATCATTTTCAGCTAAAATGGTTTTAAATTCATTCTGACTTAAATTTGTTGAAGCTAAATTACCACTATTAATAAACTGATAACCTATAAATAAAAAGATAACAATTCCATATATCCAGTAAAAATTGAATTTTGGAGTGTTAAGATTTGGTTTGGGTGTATTTTTTTTATCTGGAGCCATTTAAATAACTTTTTCGATTTTATTTGTTTTATTTTGTTGTTTCTATTGCTGTAATTTTTGCATCACCCCATAAACTCTCAATATCGTAATAAGTTCGAATTTGTTTTTGAAAAACGTGAACTACAACATTTACATAATCTATTAAAACCCATTCGGCTTGGCTTTCACCTTCAACATGCCATGGCTTTTCTTTTAATAATTTACCAACTTGCTTTTGAATAATACCAGCAATGGCATTAACATGGGTGTTAGAAGTACCTGAACAAATTATAAAATAATCACAAACCGTATTTTCAATCTCTCTTAAGTCTAATAGTTGAATGTTAACCCCTTTAACATCATCAATTGCTTTAATTATGGTAGCAATTAATTCGTCTGCTCCTACATTTTTTTTTGTCATTAATTTTTGTTTAAATAAAGCTACAAAGTTATTATTTTTTTAGAATAAATTTAGTTTTAAGTAACTTTGTTGAAATTCCTTTTTCTATATGAATATAATCAAACTTAATGCCATTGATTCTACAAATGTTTACCTGAAAAAAATAGCACTATTAGAAAATTGTAACAATTTTACTACCGTTGTTGCTACAACCCAATTGAAAGGTAGGGGGCAAATGGGAACAACATGGCAATCGGAAGAAGGTAAAAATCTAACATTCAGCACTTTAATAAAATTTAAAAAATTTAATATTGTAGATCAATTTTACATAAGTATGGCTGTTTCTTTAGCTATTGTAAGTGTATTGAATGATATATTAGTTACCAAGTTTAGTGTTAAATGGCCAAACGACATAATGGCAGAGAAAGACAAAGTTGCTGGAATATTAATAGAGAATGTTATAAAAGGTTCAGAAATTAGTATGTCGATTATAGGAATTGGGTTAAATGTTAATCAGCAATTTTTTCCGAACGATTTATACAATGCCACTTCCCTTAAATTATTGTCGAAAAAGGAATATGATTTAGATTTTTTATTAGATCAAATTTTAAAATCTATTAGAAATTACTCTTACTTGGTTCAGAATAAGAAATATATTGAATTGAAAGAGAGTTATTTATCCAATTTATACAAATTTAATGTTCCTACGGTGTTTGAAGATAAGGACAAGCTTATTTTTATGGGTAAAATTATAGATATAACCGAAGAAGGTAAATTGGAAGTGCTTCTTGAAAATGAAAAAACTCGCAAATTTGATTTAAAAGAAATCAAATTTGCGAGTTTTTAAATTGAAATTTTTTGGATTATAATAGTGCTGCACTTTCAGATAAATTGTCTATGAATTTCTGTAATGGACTTTTGACCATCATAGCCATCATTGGGTTAAAATCTCCATCAAAAAGTAATTGAGATTCACAAGTTGAATCACTTATGGCAATTATATTTGCAGTAAGGGTGAAATTTAATTTGCTACTTGCAGCTCCCAAAACTATTTTATTAAATTCATTTTTCCCTTTTACAACCAATCTAATTTCAGGCATTCCTTTTAAACTAAATTTAAAAGAATCGCCATCAACTTCAAATTTATCAATATTTGAAGGCATTAATTGTTCAAAATTTTCAAGATTACTTAAAAATTCAAAAAACTCTTTTTGAGATTTATTAATAATTGTTTTTTTACTTTCTAAATTCATATTTTTTTAAATTTAATTTTTCCATTCACTTGGGTTTGAGCGCCAAAGATTTAATGTTTCTAATTCTTTTTCTGATATATAATTAGTATCAATAGATTGTTCTAATAGGTGATCATAATCACTTAAAGTAACTAAATCTACCCCTGCAGCTTCAAAATTTTTGACAGCAACATCAAATCCATATGAAAAAATTGCAACCATTCCTTTAACAATAGCGCCTTCTTCTTTTAAAGCTTCAACAGCATTTAAACTACTCCGCCCCGTACTAATTAAATCTTCAACAACTACAACTTTTTTATTCTTTTCTAAATAGCCTTCTATCTGATTTTTTCTACCGTGTATTTTAGCTTCAGGTCTAACATAAATAAAAGGTACGTTTAAATGTTGTGCAACCAAAGCTCCAATTGCAATTGCTCCTGTAGCAACACCAGCAATAACATCTGGTTTACCAAATTCTTGTTCAATAAGTTTTGCTAAATTTTCTCGAATATAATTTCTTATTTCAGGAAAAGAAAGGGTGGTTCTATTATCACAATAAATAGGAGATTTCCAGCCTGATGCCCATGTAAAAGGATCGTTAGGTTGTAATTTTATAGCTTTTATTTGTACTAAAAGCTCCGCCGTTTTTTTTGCAGTATCTTTGTTCTTTATCATTATGCAAATGTATAAAGTTTTTGTGAATGACTGTCTAATAAATTTGACAGATACCCAGAATATATTAACAGATTTACCAAGAGTGAATTTTGAAAATAACGATGTAATTAAATTAGTAAATAATGCTTTTCTCGGTGAATTAAGCGAAATACATTTGATTTGCAACTCTTTAGAAGCTAATTGGTCTCAATTTAGATCTAATTTTAAAATTGAAAAAGCTGCAGGCGGAAAAGTGTTTAATGCTAAAAATGAAGTGCTTTTTATTTACCGATTCAATAAATGGGATTTACCAAAAGGAAAACTAAAAAAAGGTGAATCAATTGAAAAATGTGCTTTAAGAGAAGTTGAAGAAGAATGTGGTGTTACAGATTTATGGATTGAAAGAGAATTGGAAATTACTTATCATATTTTTAAAAGAAAGGATACAATAATTTTAAAAATTACCCATTGGTTTTTAATGAGCACATCATTTTTGGGTAAGTTAATTCCACAACTTGACGAAGGAATTAAAGAAGTTGTTTTTAAAAATGAAGAGGAAACTATTGAAGCTCTAAAAAACACTTATAGAAATATTAAGTTGTTGTTTTAGGAAATACGTAAATGGCTATAGTGAAATTGGAAATAGTTTCAAAGTAAATAAACGAATTCCTAAAATTATAAAATAATTTTTTATTTCCCTAGCATTTCACAACAAGACAAAATGCAACAGCTACCCCATAAAATTTAAATACCTACCTTTGCCGCTTTTTGAAATTAACTATGTATGACTGAATTTATTAAAAAGCAAACGGCAAATTTTAGAAACGATGTATTATCAGGAATTACAGTAGCTCTTGCTTTGGTTCCCGAAGCGGTGGCATTTGCTTTTGTGGCAGGCGTAGACCCATTAATTGGGTTGTATGCTGCTTTTATGGTTGGTTTAATAACTTCAATTTTTGGAGGAAGACCAGGAATGATTTCAGGAGCAACTGGCGCTTTGGCTGTAGTAATGGTTACATTAGTTGCCAGAGGAAATTCAATGGGAAATCCTGATGAAAACTTGGGATTATACTATTTGTTTGCGACAGTAATTTTAATGGGAATTATTCAGGTTTTGGCTGGTGTTTTAAAACTTGGAAAATTTGTTCGTTTAATTCCACATCCTGTAATGATGGGATTTGTTAACGGTTTAGCCATTGTTATTTTTCTTTCTCAAATAGGTATGTTTAAAAAAACTATTGATGGAGAGAAAGATTGGTTACAAGGCAATCAATTGTATTTAATGATTGGTTTGGTTGGATTAACAATGCTAATAATGTGGGGACTACCAAAAATAAAACAATTAAAAAAATTACCAGAAGCTTTAATTGCAATACTTGTTGTTAGTACCATTGCTATTTTATCAAAATTTGATGTTGCTACTGTTGGTTCATTTATTAGTGATGGAGGAGGACAAGGACTAAAAGGAGGATTGCCAACTTTAAATTTGGAAACGTTTTATAAAGTTCCGTTTACTTGGGAATCGATAAAATTCATTTTGCCTTATGCATTAATTTTGGCAGCTATTGGATTGATAGAATCTTTAATGACTTTAAATTTAATCGATGATTTAACCGAAACTCGTGGTAATGGAAACAAAGAATGTGTAGCGCAAGGAAGTGCAAATATTGTTACAGGGTTATTCGGTGGAATGGGAGGTTGCGCAATGATTGGACAATCTATTATTAACATTAAAGGTGGCGGTAGAGGAAGATTATCAGGTATTGTTGCAGCAGTTATGTTGTTATTTTTTATCTTGTTTGGTTCTACATATATAGAGCAAGTTCCTATAGCCGCATTGGTTGGAGTAATGTTTATGGTAGTTATTGGAACTTTTGAATGGAGTAGTTTTAGAATTTCAAATAAAATACCAAGAACTGATTTATTTGTATTGATATTAGTTTCAGCGCTTACTGTAATTTTCGATTTAGCAATTGCTGTGATTTCAGGAGTAATTGTGAGTGCTTTGGTTTTTTCATGGGAAAATGCAAAAAGAATTAGAGCTCGAAAAACAATACGAGAAGATGGAACTAAAGTATATGAAATTTGGGGACCTTTATTTTTTGGTTCAATAAGTGCATTTAATGAAAAGTTTGATGTAAAAAATGATCCAAATAAGGTTGAAATAGATTTTATGGAATCTAGGATTAGTGATCATTCCGCTTTAGAAGCTATTTTTAATATTGTTGAAAAATATGAATTGGCTGGGAAAATAATTCATTTAAAACATTTAAGTGAAGAATGTAAGATACTTCTTCATAAAAGTAATCCTAAATTTATGGAAGTAATTATAAATGCTATTGATGACCCAAGATATCATGTGGCTGAAAATCCGGAAGAATTTAATCACCTTCATTTAAAAAAGAAATCCAATCTTTCTTAGTATTCAAATTAGTCAAAATTGATTTATCAGAAACTTCAATAGTTGAAATTTTGATAGGATTCATTTTTTTTAATTGAAAATCCAATCGAGCATCTTTGTCTTTATAATGAATGCTTTTCAAATTTTCCCAAAATGAATATTCCATTTTAATGGGATGTCCTTTTTTACCTTTATAATTTGGAATAATAACTTCATTTTTAGATGAAATAAGTTTAGCAAATTCTGAAGTATTTAAAAGAGGAATATCAACATGATTTAAAACCACATTTTTTGTTGAATCTATTTTTTTTAAAACAGTTTGAAGTGTCGAAAATGAACCAAATTCTGGATTTTTATTTAGAATAACTTTTATCTTTAATCCTTGAAAATCAACAAATCCAAATTGTGCTTTTTCGAACCAAGAAATAGCATCAAAATAATGTTGGTAATTATAACCCAACCCAATAAATACTTCTGAAATAGTTGTTTTTGAAATGCTGTTTAATTGTTCTAAAATCCAATACGTTTTTTTGTATTTCAACAATCCTTTTGCAACACCCATACGTTCCGATTTTCCACCAGCTAACAGTACAAAAACGGTATTATTTTCCATAGTATTCTTTCAGTAATTCTGCAGCAACACTTATTGCAATTTCTTTTGGAGAAAATCCACCAATATCTATACCAACCGGACAATGCACAGGTGAAATTCCTGCTTCAAAATTCAATTCATTTTTAAGCATATTATTGAATTTATTCTTTTTGGTTTTACTGCCAATTAATCCAATATACTTGGTTTCAGAATGCAAAGCTAAAGCAGTAATTTCAAAATCGAGTTTATGATCGTGTGTCATAATTACCACATAACAATTGGAACCCCAATTTATGTATTTTTTGTACAAATCGAATTCAATATCACTAAATGTAATACTTTTGTCAATTTCAATAGTATTTCTCCAGTTTTTTCGTGTATCTAATAAGGTAATAGTGAAAGGTGTGTCTTTTAAAATATGACAAATTTCTACGCCAATATGTCCAGCGCCAAAAAGGAATAATTCAGGAGTTTGATTCATAGGTTCAATAATTAATTCCACTTTACCTCCGCAACATTGTTCAAATTCAGGACCTAAAGTGTATGAAAATGCTTTAATTTTATTTTCGTTAATTGCAATAACTGCTTCCTCTATTACTTGAAATTCTAATTTACCGCCTCCAATGGTGCCAAATAGTTCTTTTTGCTTGGTAACAATCATTTTTGAAGCAACTTTGCAAGGCGCAGAACCTAAAACTTTTGTAATAGTTACTAATGCAATGGGTTGCTTTTTAAGTTTAAAATTTAGAAGTAATTCTATCCAATTATTCATTAAAACGTTAATTTATTTATTCTTCTAACGGTTTGTGTTTGATTTGTTTTTTGTTTAAACAACTAATTTAGTAAATAAAAACCGAACATAAAATCCGTAAAATGCTGGTGGGGTGAACTGGTAACAATTTAAGTATGTAGGCAAGGACTAACAATTAAATATTCAATCTGTTGTGTGCATTGATTTTCAATATCTTAAATGGATTCATTAAATTTATTATTCGATTTTTTTAGTCTTTTTACCTATTCGTATCTTCTTTTTTTTATTAAATATTAAAGTTTATAAAATGTCAATTTGACATTTTATAGGAGTGAAAAATGTCAAATTGTTTGTTAATTAAAAAAGAAATCTGACATTTTTATTGATTTTTTTAAAAATAAAGTTTTTTTTATTTTGGCATTTCATTTGTGTAATTGATTTTGAAATCAATCAAGATTTCAAATTTGAAATAATGTTTAATTTAAAAATTTGTAATTATGAACAATTTAGTTAATGTTCCTAAAAGCGGGGGTTTAGCAAACACTAGTTCGAACTTAAACTTCCCAACTTGGTCTAATTGGTTAGATGATATTTTTAGCAGAGACCTACCTTCAGTATTTACTTCAAATTTTAATACAGGTATTACTTTACCAAAAGTAAATATTAGAGAAACTACAGATGGTTTTCTAGTAGAAATGGCAGTTCCAGGTCTTAAAAAATCAGATTTCCACATTGACCTTGACAATCTATTATTATCAATCTCTACTGAGATGAAGGAAGAAAATGAACACAAAGACGAAAATTTTACTCGTAGAGAGTTCGGTTATTCTTCGTTCAAAAGAACCTTCACATTACCTGAAAGTGTAAATGATGATAAGATTAATGCGACCTATAAAGATGGTATTTTGAGTATTCTTTTACCAAAAAAAGAAGAAGCAAAACAAAAACCAGCTAGAATAGTTAAGATATCTTAATTGTTTTATTTAAATTTTTATGATTTAATTAAGAGTGGAGGCTGCAAAGCCAGCCTCCACTCTTATAATCAATATTTAATTGATAATTTTTTTAATTGGAATTATAAAACCAAATAAATAGATAAAATTGATTGAAGCATAAGGCTTGAATTAATTATGACTGATACGCAAAATAGTAGAGTCTTAATATAGTTTAACTAAAAGCATAAAACAATGAAAAAATATATTTTATTTTTAATAATAGGCTTGTTAGCCCTAAATTGTAATGGTCAAAAAGATGATATAAAGAAAGAAGAAGTAGAAGAAAACCAAAAAACGATAGCCAAACAACCGAAAGGTTCTTGGAAAGTCAACAAAGAATTTGATAAAAATGGAAATTTAATCAGATATGATAGTATCTAAGTAATAAGAATAAAATAATGTCGTATTTTATTGCGTATATATAATAATTTTCGTATATTTATCTCATTATGAGATATATAACACTTAAAAATGAAGAGATTGAGGTATTGGAATACCTTCATCGGAATAGCCCTAA